>CAZUCG010000042.1:0-11247 GCA_964619145.1 uncultured Lentisphaeraceae bacterium
CATTCAGTCTTTGCCAGCCAGTAGAGCATAGCTTCTTTCAAGGTCAACATCTGCTCACGCTCGCGGCCGGCCGGCGCGAGGTTATCCATCTCCGGGGGGTCGCTTTTCAAATTATAGAACTCCTCTTGCCCATTATGGCAAAACAAGATATATTTATAGTCTTGGGTGCGCACGCATTTGCTGATTTCCAATTTGTCATTAGAGATAAATTCCGAGAAGACCATCTCTGCGCCTGCGTCGGTCGCGCCGGTCAATACTGGTAACAGCGAACTGGCAGTCATATTTTCTGGCAAAGCGATACCGGCGCAATCCAGGATAGTCGGAGCTACCGACATCGTCTCGACTTGGCCGCTAAAAGTGCGAGCTTGGTGCTTGATGCTGGCGTGCGGTTTGATAATCATTGGCACCCGCATAACACTATCGTAGAACACGCCCTTGCCCATACGACCACGGTCACCGAGCATATCGCCGTGGTCACTGACGAATAAAATCAAAGTATTGTCGTAGATTTCAAGTTCCTTCAAGGTCTTGACCAAGCGGTCGAGATGATCGTCAATACAGGTGACCATAGCGTAATAATAGGCGATGGCCTTGCGCATCAGAGGCTCGTCCCATTTCTCGCGCCAGGATGGGCAACCAGCGACTTCAAGCGGCAAAGGGACGTCTTCCGGCGAGTACATACTGCGATAGGGCTCAGGCGGGTCCATTGGCCCGTGCGGACCGCAAAAACCAGCCCACAAGAAAAATGGCTGTTCTTGCTCTGCCTGGCGACGGATAAAGCCAGCCGACTCTTCCGCGATCCAGCTCTCGATATATTCCTCATTGCTGACTGGGATATCCATCACACCGCTGGACGAGTAATTTTTCGTAGCCCGACGGGTGGTATAAATCTGCTCATAAGCGCCGGGGCGTTTTTTTTCTAGCCAGGCGGCATAGCCCTCGCCCATCGGGCCGGGGCCGAGTGGCGAGCCTTCCGACTGCAACCAGCGATGGCCTTTCCCGCCCGTCAGCTGATGCCAATCGAAGCCCTTGGTGGGGAACATATGAATTTTGCCGGTAGCGCCAGTGTAATAGCCATTCTCCTGCAGGATTTCCATAAAGGTCTTTTCGTGCTCTGGCAGTCCGGGCGTATTATCGACCACGGATTCCATATAGGTAACGCCGTGCTGGTGAGTATAGCGGCCGGTCTGCAGACAAGCACGGCTGGGGACACAGACAGTATTCTGGACAAAAGCATTAGCGAAATGCACCCCTTCACGGGCCAGTCGGTCGATATTCGGGCTCTGGACAATGGGGTTGCCATTAATGCCCAGAGAGTCACTGCGATGCTGGTCGGTGGTGATCAAAATTATGTTTGCTTGTTTAGCCATAGTTTCTCCTGCAGGCATCTTTTTGTACTATCTGCTGTATGGACAGTATGGACAGTATGGACATTCAACTTACAACTTACAACTGTGTTTTTGGACGGCTCTATTTAGGGCCAGCCAATTCAGTGTTGTTTCCGCAGGCTAGCCGCCGGGACATTCTCTTCTTCGCGGTACTTTGCCACCGTGCGTCGGGCCACGCTCAAGCCAGCCGCCCGCAATGACTCAGATATCTTCTGGTCAGACATCGGTTTGCGGGGGTCCTCTTGCTCGATCAAGGCGACAATCTTCTGGCGAATAGCTCGGTTGGAGAGTTCCTCACCGCTATCGACATTGCTGTAACCAGTAGTGAAGAAGTGCTTGAACGGGAAAACGCCCATCGGCGTCTGGGTGTACTTATTGGCGATGGCGCGGCTGATGGTGGTCTCGTGCAAACCAAGAGTATCCGCCAGAGTCGCCATCACCAATGGCCGCAAATGGCTGTCACCGTGCTCCAGAAATTCACGTTGGAAGTTAACCAGCAGGATGGAGATTTTTTCCAAGGTACTTTGGCGTTGGTCGATTGCCCAGAGTAATTGATTAGCCGCCAAATGCTTGTCGCGTAAAAAGTGCCGGTCGGCAGCAGACAACCCGGGGTCATTGAGATTCTCGAGGTATTTCTCGTTAATAGCTACCTGAGGAATGACATCGTTATTCAGGCGCACAGTCCATTGCCCGTCGGCATTTTTTTCGATATACACATCCGGGATAATGGCCGGTGCAGTAGCCGAGGATAGCGCCAGGCCTGGCTTTGGCGACAGTTGCTGGATGCGCGCTAAGGCCTCTCTGACCTCGTCTAAATCAGCATCTACTGCCTTGGCAATTAGCGGCAAGCGATTCCTGGCCAAATCCTCCAGATGGCGGTCGACGACATCCCAGGCGATGCTGCCTTTTTCGCCCTTACGGGCCAATTGCAACAGCAGGCATTCGCGCAAATCGTGAGCCGCCAGACCGGCTGGCTCGAGCGATTGGATAATAGCGATGGCTTTTTCAATTGCGGCTGGCTCGTAGCCCAACTGCACGACCATTTCGTCGACACTGCTATGGAGATAGCCGGCGCCATCGAGGTTGCCCACAACTTCCAGGCAGATTTCAAGCATCTGCTGGTCGTCAGCGGCTGCTTCGCGAATTTGTTCCTGCAGATAATCCTGCAGACTCGTCTCAGCGATGGCCGAATCGAAGAAATGCTTGCGGCGTTCCTCTGCGTCGGCATCGGGCCTGCGCCGGGCGAGTTCTCCGATATAACTATCAAGATACACCTCACTGAAATCTATTTGCAGGGCATCGCCCAGGCTCTCGTCTTCCGCGATAGCTTGAGCGCGCAAATCCTCGGTGATTTCGTCAGGGGAGCGGCGTTCGCCGGCATTCAAATCGGATTCGAGCACTTCTTGCCCAGGCGCGACGAATTCCAGCAGCGGGTTAATGGCTACCTCCTGCGAAATTCGCTGTTCCAGCTCCTGGATATCGGCCTGCAAAATGGCTAAGGCCTGAATCTGCTGCGGCGCCATAGTCAATTCCTGGCGCTGGCTGGTAGTTAAATTTTGACTGACCTTCAAGTCCATAGTAGATAAATTCTCGACTCTAATCTCAAAAACGACTACGCTAACACAGCCGGAGTTTTCCGCCTAGTGTTGATAATGTAGTTCCTGAAAAGCACTGCGCAAATACAAAAACACCTTGTCCATCAGCGTCGGCATTGTTCCAGGAATTGCTCGTCGGTGGTGCAATTGCTGATGCCTCGGATGATGAAAGAAAAATTGAATGTCTCACCGGCCTTGATGGTAAACGGGCTGTTAGGATAGCGGTCCGTGTGAGTCTTGCCACGAAACGAGCGTAAGAATTCTAGGGTATAGACTTTGCCTTTGCCGTGCTGATCGCCTTGGGAATTGAACCAAAGATAAACGTGACTCATATTCACATCGCCGAGCATCGCCAGCCCAGTCCGCAAAGAAGGATCGTAAGCACCAAAAAAATTCTCTTGCAGCTTGCGCGAGTGCACTGAATAGAAGATCGGCTTAGCGGACAAGAAATGTGTCTCCTGCAGCGACTCTTCTTGCATCGGCACCACCAGGCGGTCATTCTCCGGTGCGGTCGGGCCTTGGCCGATGCCAGGCATAAAGCGGCCGCGCCAAGGGAACTGGAAGTGCTCGGGGTCCTCAGAAGCGAATTCCGGGCTGAGGACATTTTTGATTTCGTAGTCGCAATGCAGGTCGAGCGAGCCTGCTTTTAAGGAAATTGTGCGGCGCAGGTGGTATGGCGTATCGGGGACTTGAGTAGAGAAGGCGATCGCGACTCGCTCTGGTTTGAGTTCAACGAAATCCACGTCCCAATCGACGAACGACACCGGCCAGAGGTGCGCGTACCCGCCTGCATCTTCGAAGCCGCCCAGCCCCTTCAAGCGGGTCACCATATCTTTACTGACCTTCTGGTCGGCCCGCTCCGCTAAAGTCAAGCCATCCGCAAAACTCCCGGGCAGCAAGCACTCCACGCCGTCGAGCTGAAAAGAAATAATGCGCCCACCTGTTTCCAACATCGTCACAGTCAGGCGGCCATTGCTCAACTCGAAGCCCGGGTAGTCGCCGTAATCAGTCGGTAACAGTTGGACTTCGTGGCCAGTCAACGCCCCGGCCTCTTCTGCGGCCGTGGCCAGATTCAAATAATATCCGGCCCGATTGAATTGCTGCCGCTGGAAGGCGGCTTGCCCACGAGCAAACATCGCCTGCGCCAAGGCATTGGGGAATTGCCGTTGTTCCGCCAGCGCCTGGGCGACTAATGCCTGCCGCAGCGCGGCCAGCTCCTGGGCGGCTTGCTGTCGCTGCTGTTCACCGTAGGACTTATTCTCAGCAATCGCAGTCAAAAAACTCTTCCCTGCAATCGTGGCGATGCCTTGTGCTTCAGCCTGAGCCAGGAGAGCGCGCAGCTCGGGCAATTGCGGGTCTTCCTGCAAAGTATAGGTGCGCTGGAATTGAACAGTCTTGCCGTCTTGGCTGACCAGCAAGGACAGGACATTTTTTCCCAGACGCGATAGCAGCGCTGAGACCTCCAGACAGCCATCCTGACCAATTTGTTCAGGATGATTGTCATTCAGGGTAACAGTCGCACCGGCTGGCCCATACACCCAGAAGGTGACCTGAGTCTGAGCAGTTAGTGCATTCTCTGGCGGCTGAGAGACCACGACTGCCGCAGGCAACTGGTCCAAGGCCTCAATCTCGTCGGCGATGCGATTGCGTAAAGCATACAGCAAATTCGCGTCTTTCTTAAACTCAAACGGCGCCTCCTGAAAAAGCTCGCCCAGGATTTCTTTGACTCGCCGGCGGCCCAAGCCAGGGAAATGTTGGTTGATTTTATTTTCCAGCAGGCAAAAATAATCGAAGTCGTCGGTAGCCTCACGCCGTTGCATAGCCCGCAGTGAGAGCAGAATGCCTTCGCCCTTCTGCCGCGGTGGGTAGAGGATAGTCGCCGCACCACCGCCATACGTCTTCTCCATCTCCGTCCAGGGATTCACCCCCGGAGGTGCGTGCAGTGAACTCCACAACAGTGTCCCAGTGCCTTCCGCGAGGTAAGTCATCCAGGGGAAGATGCGATTCTTGATGTAGTTATGGGCCCCAAAATATCCGGACCAGTTGTAGAACCAGATTTCTTTGCCGGCCTCGCGGGCGGCTTTCTCCAAGTCCGGCTTGTGATGGCCAGGACTCAAGGGGACAATCCAGCGGTCCATAAAATCAAAGCCCTCGGTCACACTCTTGGTCGTGGTTAGGCGCAAACTCGGGGCATTATCTTTGATCGTCTGGAGCAGCACCTTCACGTCATTGAGGACTTTCAGCGGCGGCTCGTCATACAGATGCACTACAAATGGATAGCCGGGGAACTGCTCGGTGACGTGACGCTCGAACTGCTGACAGTACTGAGCCAGATAACGCAATCCCAGGCGGTCGCCGGTGAACAACTCGTGCTTCAGGAACATCGCCGGCTCGTGGTACCAGCCGCTATTGTCCCCTAATAACGAGAACGGGAAGCGCGAACTGCGGATGCCGTATTCGTTGCGCAGCCGGATGACCGAGGCGTCAAAATTTTCCCAATTGACGATAGTCAGGCCATCGTCCTTGATCTCGTATTCTGGTTTGGCAGGCATCGGTGCCATAGTGTCATAGATCCGCAAATCTCGGCGAATCTGCAAAAAGTTCTCCGTCACCTCTGCCCAGGTCCGCGGATCGAGTTTCAGATAATTCTTATTCGGCCCACCGCTCAGGTGGTTATGCAGGAACGGCATAACCGGCAAGGCAAAAGCCCTGACCTGGACTTGTAACGGCACTGTCGCCAATATCGCATCACCCTCGCGCAGCATAATCTGTCCTTGGTAGAGGCCGGCCTTTTGATCTGCCGGCACCCTGACGGTCACATAGAACGGTAAGTTCTGCTCTGGGCTGGCGCTACTTTCCTGCTCTGGCAATAGCGGGTCGCTATTGAGTCCTTTGATAGTGCTGTCATCGGGATTCTTCAGGTCAACATAGCCCAAAATCTGGTATGAGAGTTGTTTGGCCGGGAGGGTCCCCGCCGGCCCCTGCAAGTCGCTGAACTGCAAAGACAGCGGTGTGAATACTCGCTTAGGGGTGACCACCAGGTGGAACGGCTCGTCCTCATTGGCAGCAGCACTCACTGAAATTTCGCTCCGAGGCAGGCAGCCCGCGGACAAGTCTTTTGCCTGTACTTTGAAATACGGCGCCTCCTGCCACAAAATAAAATCATCATTCTGCTGCAGGATTCCGGCGCTGGTATTGTTCTGAGCAGCAGTGTTCTCGTGCTCAACGAGCTGGCAGGAAAAATCATCGATCCAAGCCTGCAGTGCGCCGCTTAGCCAGAAAGTCAGGTGGACTTTGGCGGTGCCCAGCGGCGGCACGAACTCGTGCTTCAGGATGTTCCAAACACCGCTGCTCAAGACGCCAGTCGGAAAAAAATGCTTCAACACTTTCCCCTCTGCATCAGCACACATCACCCGTGCAGAGACTCGCGCTCCAGGTTGAAATGAATTAATGAAATACGCTACACTGAAACAATAACTCGCGCCGCTGACTGGCTCGAAGCCAGCCAGGTTAGTGGAGGTCAAACCGTCGCTGAATTCGCTGACACTGAACAGCGAGTACTTACCAGTGCGGGCAGCGCGGAAATCCCGGCCTAACTCCAAGCGACCTGGTAGCGCCTTGCTCTTCTCGCCACCTTGGTGGTAGCTAAAGTGGAAACCCGGTAGTGCGGGATTCTCGAAAGACGGGTCTTCCGGATAAGCCCAGCCAGAGTGACTCAGCAAAAGAAACGATAGCAGTGACAGCAGAATTGTTTGCAACATAAAAGACTCTCTTGTTGGATAGTTAGTGAAGAATTCAGAGCATTATTCTCGCATTTGTTTTAATAGCGCTATCTCAGCAGCATAGCCATCGAGTTCATTCGGCGTCTCTAAATAGAACGGCAAATGCCGTAACTGCAGATGGTTGATGACTCTGCCAATGGCGTCCAGTCCGAGATGACCTTGCCCCAGGCAGGCGTGGCGATCCTTGTGCGAGGAAAGCGGATTCATACTGTCATTCAGATGAATCGCCCGTAGAAGCTTCAAACCAATTATTTTATCAAAACTTTCCAGCACAGCATCGAGATCATTGACCACATCATAACCGGCGTCATTGATATGACAGGTATCGAGACACACGCCCATCTTTTCCGGAAACTTGAGGCCATCCAGAATCTGATTTAATTCCTCGAATTTAGAGCCGACCTCCGAGCCCTTGCCGGCCATAGTTTCCAGCAAGACCGTAGTCTGCAAATCGGCACTCATAATGCTGTTGAGCATCTCGATAATCAGCCGGATGCCCTCCGGAATACCCTGGCCGACGTGACTGCCGGGATGAAAGTTGTAAAAATTACCGGGCAGATACTCCATCCGCTGCAAGTCATCCGCCATCATCGCAGTGGCGAATGTGCGGATGTTGGGGTTGGCTGAGCAGCCATTCAGGGTGTACGGAGCGTGCGCCAACAGCTTGCCAAAAGAATGCTTCTGCGCCAACTCCAGGAAGGCAGACACATCTTTTGGGTCAATTGCCTTAGCTGCACCACCACGCGGATTGCGGGTAAAGAACTGGAAGACATTGGCTTTAATAGACAAAGCATCCTCGCCCATAGACAAAAAACCCTTGCTGGTAGAAAGATGGCAGCCAACAAAAAAAGTCATCATATTCTCCTGATTCAAGTCCTGATTGGTACAATTCTCGGCAATACATCCGCTCGAGAGGCGCAGTTTGAATTGTAATTAATTTAATATATCTTAGATTATTAGATTTACGACTGCCGGGCGAAAGCTCGGGCGGACTAATTACCGCGCAAAACAGGAAAGAAGGCGCTATGATAAACTTAGATTTCAGCAAGAGTCAAGATGGCTTGATACCGGCCATTGCTCAAGATTGGCAGACTGGCGAGGTGCTGATGTTGGCGTACATCAACGCCGAAGCCTGGCAGAAGACTCTGGAGACCGGCATTGCCACCTACTGGACTCGCTCACGCAAAAAACTCTGGGTCAAGGGCGAGACCTCGGGCAACGTCCAGAGGATCAAGGAAATTCTGGTAGATTGCGACTTAGATACGGTTATTTTCAAAATTGAGCAAGTCGGCGGGGCTGCTTGTCACGAAGGCTATCGCAGCTGTTTTTTTCGCAAGCTGGAAGCCGATGGCACCCTGACAGCCCAAGGCGAACGCGTCTTCGACCCTAAAGACGTGTACCAAAAATAATCGGCTGCGAGCCAGCCCACAACTAATCAAGCACCTAAACAGCAGCAACTGATTCGGGAGTAGAAAATGGCAGTTTTACGTTTGGCCTTGCCCAAAGGCAGCCTGGAAAAAACCACCGTCGAGATGTTCCGCCGGGCCGGCTATAAAATAGACATCCATTCGCGTTCATATTATCCGGAAATCGATGACCCGGAAATCGAGTGTATGCTGATTCGGGCCCAGGAAATCGCCCGTTACGTCGAAATGGGCGTTATGGATGCCGGCTTGACTGGCTACGACTGGGTCCTGGAGAGTGGTGCTGAGGTAGTGGAAATCGCCGAACTGGTCTATGGCAAAGTCGGCCGCAAGCCGCTGCGCTGGGTCCTGGCGGTGCCCACCGACTCACCAATTAAGGAAGCCAAGGACTTGGCCGGCAAGCGCATTGCCACCGAAGCCATCGGTATGACCAAGAAGTACCTAGCCCAGCACGGAGTGGAAGCCAACGTGGAATTCAGCTGGGGCGCTACCGAGGTCAAGCCACCACACTTGGCTGATGCGATTGTAGAAATCACCGAGACCGGCTCCAGCCTGCGGGCCAATAACCTGCGCATTATCGACACCCTATGCGAAACGACTACCCGCTTCATTGCTAACAAAGAAGCCGCCAAAGACCCTTTCAAACGGCAAAAAATGGACCGGCTAGCGTTGTTGTTGCAGGCTGTGCTGTCAGCCGAAAACAAAGTCGGCTTGATGCTGAACGTCCAACAAGATAACTTGCAGGCTGTGCTGCAGATCTTGCCGGCCTTGCAACGCCCGACTGTCGCCCACTTATCTGACCCCAAATGGTTCTCGCTGACTACAGTCCTGGATGCGCACCAAATGCGCGATATCATCCCGGCCCTGAAAGAAGCCGGCGCTGTGGGCCTAGTAGAATACAACTTGAGTAAAGTCGTACTGTAAATTTATTTTCAGCAAGCTGTGCAGGCAGAGGAGGCAGGTAACGTGCGCTACCATCATTTCGCCCAGACAGTATTCATTCTGGGACTGCTCAGCTCCTGCTCAGTCCTGGCACTACTGCCAGGACAAATCGTCAAAGCAAAAAAATCGACTCAGTTCTTGATTTTTCAAGAACAAAAAAGCGCCGCTGAGTTCACCTTCCGACCGCTGATTGGCCGCGGTAGCGTCACCTTAGGCGCAGATGAATTCGTGGCCTCGCCGTTCGCGGAAGGCGTGTCGATGTTCCTCGTTACACAATACGCCCTGGATTATTTTTTTCGCCAGGACTTGACAAAAGGCAACACCTACCTGGAACTGGCCTCCGCCTTAGGGGACTCCGCCCGAGTACGATATTTGCGCGATTTCACTACCGCAGCCGGTGAATTGCACCGTGCCCTGCAGAGTAACCGCAAGGACCAAGACCTCTGCGGTGAGATACTGCATAACTTTTCAGGACTAGCCTTGGTCGAAGACGCAATGAATGACAGGGATTTCTTCGCCGCCATCGCACTCCTTGAACAAAGTAGGAATATCATCACTACCTACGGCAAAGAATACAAGCTCGAACGGGCAGTGCGAATGGAACTCGACAATAACCTCCAGGCCTGCACCGCTGAAATGCTGAAAAGGCTGCTCACGCTACGGCAAAACAGCAATCCCCGCGAAGCCGCATTCCAAGAACTCTTCCCCCAGACCCGCGGCGCGCTCTGGGGCGAGGGCACGCCTTCGAACTACAACCAACTCATCAGAGGATTCCAGAACAGCTTCGCGGCCTGTCAAAGACTCGACAAATTGTCGCGGAGCGCAAATTTCGCCGCTTGGGCCAGCGATGTCCTGAGCGTGCTTTACCTCCTGCCCGGCAATCCAGAATGCGCGTTCCTGGAAGCGGAATTCGACGACGCCCTGCTAAAATATAAGAAACTGATGGGACTCTAAAGCCGCCTTGGACAACTGTCTCTCCAGTCAAAGCAACCACAAATCCAACCGCCTAGCAAGGCAATATTTTCTACTATTCGTAGAGACTGATACGCTCACAATAATACTGCACGTAATTGCGACGCTCACGAGTTTGGCTATAATTCTTTGGCTCGAGATGCATATCGCACCACAAGATGTTGCAGTTATCGCTATGCCGATAGGCCAGCCCGCCAGCAGTTATTAACTTAGTGGCATTGAAGCCATAGCTGTTCGGTCCGGGCATGTGGTAACCGCCAGTGCTGTTCGAGGACCTGACATCACTCATCGCCAACCGCAGGGAGGGCTTGTAGATGTTATGCTCCAAGACAATGCGACTCGGGCCGCTAGTTGGCATTACAGCATCATAATTGCCAGACTTGAGGTAATAGCCCATACCGTAGCTTAAATAAGGCTCGGCCACATTGATCAAATCATTCGGGCAATGAAAAGGACCCGCGGCCTCTATCGACTTTTGCAGGACCTTCGCCGAAATTTCGAAGCCGGGATTATAATATGGTGCTAAGTCATGCCAAAAAAGCCGCGCGCTACCACTCATACCGGACGGGAAGTAGCCGTCGTGATCATTGCTGTACATCGACAGCATTAGGCCAATCTGCTTGAGGTTGGAAATACACTTGCTGTTCTGAGCCTTGGA
Organism: uncultured Lentisphaeraceae bacterium; assembly: GCA_964619145.1. Taxonomy (GTDB): domain Bacteria; phylum Verrucomicrobiota; class Lentisphaeria; order Oligosphaerales; family Oligosphaeraceae; genus JAAZIZ01. The sequence goes on from CAZUCG010000042.1 coordinate 10,762, forward strand.
CTTTGCCTTGTTCAACCCAGGTAGCAGCATCGAAGCCAGTACCGCGATTATGGCAATGACCACTAATAGCTCTATCAGCGTAAAATGCTTTTTAAGCATAATGACCTACTCCTTTGTTGATTTATAAGCTTCAAATAATATAGTAGCTACTTTACTGTTGTCAAAACAAAGGCTGTTCTTGACAATATAACACAACTTGAAAAGGTGTTCTTAAATATGAATAACGACCAACAAATACCGCCAGAAGACGATAAAACTGCCACCCCCCCTGCCGAAGATGCAGCAGAATCCACAACCCAGAAAGATTCTACCGAGGAGCGAGGGCAAGATTTCCGCTCAGTTGACTTTGTCCAGGAACTCAAAGATATGCTGAAAAAGTTGGGCTTGGATTCGCTGGCCACCCGCACTTATTTTTCCACACCGGCAGGTCAAAGTGGGCCCGAACCGGTAGAATCCGCCCCCCGTCCAGAGAAGGAACCAGCGACT
>CAZUCG010000043.1:0-11174 GCA_964619145.1 uncultured Lentisphaeraceae bacterium
GGAGGTCCCCCAATGGTAGGGTGGGCTTGAGAAGCCCACCTTAATGGACGCAGGATAAATGTAGTTGTTTTTGGCAAAACTGGCAATGTTAAAATCGCAGTTTACCAAACATACATTGGGATTCTCTTATTTTCCCTTGGAAGGACAAACATTCAGCATTCGCTAATCACTGCAGTGAATGACTGAGCGACTACGCCAAATGACTGCTAATGTCAGCCCATCCGGTTGGGCGGGCAGGGGTTAATACTGCAAAGCCAGCATCTGATGGCATTGCAGACTTGGCAGGGTGAAGCTGATGCACCCGCCCGGCCCGCGGGTAAAGGGCAGTTCTTGTCCTTGTGGTACAAGGGTGACGCTGCGGATGGCCTCAGCTGTTTGCAGCGTTACCTCCACACCAGGCAGAATGTTTAATTCCTCAATGACCTCTAAATTCGCACAACCGACTGAACTGCCGTCGGCTTGTTTGCTCAGGCCACCGCGCAAGATGGTATTGGCGTAAAGCAGATGCAGGACGTAGCGCTGCTCCTGCGCTTGACGGGTCAGCGTCAGCCGACCTGGGGAGGGCAGGCTGGTCTGTAACAGCAAGGCAGAACCGAGAAATTTTCGCATTGCCTTGGCTATAAAATGGCGCAATGCTACTTGTCCGTAGTGGCGATAGAGGGAAAATACCGGATGGGCAAAATAGAGTATCTGATTGGTCAAGACGCCAGCGGCAAACCCGGAGGGCTCCGGGCGGTTCGGCGTATGCTTGTGCGAGCAGAAATGGCGGAAGTCGCGGTTGAAATAGGGGTCGTGTATCTCGCCCAAAATTTCGCCTGTGGGCGGACGGATGCGTTGCGAAGCCGCATACATCACAAAGGGAGTGTGGGCGAAATCTGGCCCGAAATCTGTTGCGGCTTGCAAGAAGTCCGGGTTATACGGGCTCTCACCGGCGTAGCCCGGGTCGAATCCCCAGGCAAAAGACTCGCCGCCAGCTTTGAGGCCACTGCGACCGGAGAGGATCAGCCGCCCACCGCCGCACAGGTATTCCTGGATTTTTGCTTCCAGGCTGGGGGTAATCAGGATATCATCTGGCAAAAGCAGTGCTTTATAGGGCGCTAAAGCCATTTTGTCGTCCAGCATATCGAAGAGCAGGTGCTCTTCCAATAGCAATCTTGAGACGCCGATATCGGCAAATGACTCCTCATTGCGGTCGCGATGTAAGGCAGCGCTTTGCAGTACACCGATATCAGCGATATTCACTGCTTGCTCGCACCAGGGTTCTTTTTGGGCGATTTCGCGGTAGGTTTCGCCGATGACTTGGTAGGTGCTCTGATCCAGCTTGCCGGTGGGATGCAATTGGTCGCCAATTGAGCATTTAGCGCCATAAGCCAACATCGCGGAGCATTCGTAGCGCAGGGCATTGGGGTGTTTAATCCCGCCGAACTCGCCCCAGGAAGTATGGAATTTGCCGGTCATACCCAGGAATTCCAGGCCGCTATTGCGGTGATAGGCTGCACCCATCGGGAAGTGATCGTAGCCCCAACCGCCAGTCGGCAGCGATTCCAGCTCCAAGTGGCTGTAATATGGCAGGACTTCGCGATCGCCGACCGCCAGGCCGGCATTGTGATAAATTCGCATCTCGGGGTTGTGGCAGCGAGCAGCAGCAGTGACGCGCTGGTAGTATTTCAACAAGACTGAGCGAGCATAAACCAGACGATCAGAGGGTTTTTCCGGGTCGTAGCCTTCTTGCAGCATCCCAGCCAGGCAATAACGGCAGCAGCAGGGGCCCTGGAAGATGATATCGGTGAAGATGCCGTCGGCGTCAGGGAAAAGCGTGACCGTCTCTTCGATCAAGCGGCAGAGATAATCCAAGTACGGTGTGTTGAAACAGAGTTTGCGGAAACCTGGCTTGAGGGGGCTGATATTCCAACCAGAGTACTGACCCTCGCTGTCAAGCTGACGCCATTCCGGATGCTCTTCAGCAATCATATTATTCACCCCAGCGGTGACGTAAACCGGGACCTTGATGTCTATTTCGTGACAGGCGTCAATCTGTTCCCGCAACAAATCGAAGGTCAGTTGCGGGTGGCGCCGCCCGACCGTGCTGTGGTGATAACTCCAGCCGTGATGACAACAAGAAAAACAAGTGATGGAATTCACCGCCGCCGCCTGCAAAGTCTGCTGCCATTCTTTACGCTCGAAGGCGCTGCCGATACCGTTGATATCAGGCGAAGTGTGGAAATCAAGATGAATTTGTCGAAAACGCATAGTTACTCTCGTGCTTGATGAATGAAGACAATGGCTAAATATATTAATTGTTTTAGTTAACTAGACTAAATCCCATTTGCGCCGATAGTACCATTCCAGGCAAAAGAGGGAAATAAGTAACGCCAGCCAAGGCCATTTGTTCCATAGGGTGTATTCACGGACAATTTCGATATTACGGCCTGAGCCCTTGAGGGTAGCCAGAAGTCGGTCGGCTTCCTGCCAAGGTAGGCAGGCGCCTCCAGTCTCTTTGGCTAGGCGTTGCAGCCATTGACGCTGGATCGGCTCGCCAGTAAACTCCAGGACGGGCTGCTTCACTAACAGCAGAGTCACCGCGCTGTGCAGGCCATCACGAGCCATAATCTCTAGTTTGTAGGTGCCGGGTATCTCAGGTACGAAATCGCAGGCGAAGCCAGATTCTTGTTGCGAGAGCCCGAAGTCCTGCCCCAAGGCGGTGGCGACCAGCGGCAAGGCGAGATTTTTTCCTTCCGGGGTGATAATCCGGCAGGCCAGGCCCGCGGTATCGACGGCTTTTCCGCATAAGGCACCGATTTGCACCTTCTCCCACAAGTCGGCCTCTTGGGCCGCTAACAGCAGCTGAATGCCGTTGTCTTGATTCTGGTTTTGTTGGGATGGTGACAGCCATTGCAACAACTGGGTGATAAAGCGGCCATAGAGGCCCTTCTCTGAACCGCCGACCTCGGAACCGAGTTGCCAGCGCCAGAGCGAATCGCTGAGGATGATGCCCACCCGGCCTTGCCCAAAACGCCGTCCCAGCAGCACCGGCGAGGCCTCCGCGGTAGCTAAAAATACGGTTGAGAAGGCGCTGATTTCCACCGGTGACCAATAGCTCAGGAGGCTGGGCAGGCGCGGCTCGGTAGCCAACTCGGCGAAAGCCGGCTCGGCCCGTCCGGCGGCAGTAAAGGATACCGCTACCCGCTGTTCCAACATCTGGGCACCGGCCGGTGAAACGACTGGCGCGAGCTCTTTGAACTCTGCCTTGCCGAGGATGCCCTCCGGACCGCAGGCGCGGGCCGCGCCTAAGAACAACAGCGCGCCGCCTTTCTCGACGAATTTCGCGATCATCTGGCAATCTTTGCTGGATAACGCCTCGCTGCTGAGATCCCCCAGAATTATAGTGCTGAATTCTCGCAGGGTCTCTTCAGCGAAGGTCGGCAAGGCTGCGGCGGCGGCAGAATCGTGTTCATCAAAATTGATAAAAGCTCCGCCGGCGCTATGCACAAACGCGGTGAGCTCCTGGTGTTTTTCGGCCAGCAGGGCCCGTTTCAAGTACTTGAATTCCCAGCGTGGCATACCCTCCAGATAAAGAACGCGTTTTTGCGCATCAGTGACATCGATCACGAATTCCCGGCGGTTGTTTTCCCGGTCGCTGTCGTCTTCCGGGATAATTGCCAACTCGAATAGCTGGTTGCCCAACTCAGTCGGTTCGTAGGTCAGCGAGAGCCGCTTGAAATTCTCGTTCGTCTCGAAGCTGATTTCAGTCGTGCGTACGGCGCTGCCATTTTTGCGCAGTTCGACAGGGAAGACCTGCGGCGCAGCGCCATTTTTCCGGCGGATACTGGCTTCGATCTTGACCGTCCACTGTAAAACCGCGCGCTTCGGGTACTGGATTTCCTGCAAAGCGAAATCTTGCTGCGGCGCCTGAGACGCCCCAGGTTTGTCCTCTAATTCAGGTATGAAAATCGGAATTTGCCGGGCGCGGCCTTCGAGCCAGGCACCGCTCTGGTCTAAGCCGTCGCTAAGCAACAATACGCCGGCTAAGTTCTCGCCGCGTAACCGTTCTGCGACCTGATTCAAAGCGGGCGCCAATAGACTGCGAGGCGAGACAAAAGGCAGGCCTTTGCTGATCTCTAAATTCTCCTCCAAACTGGAACCCGCAGCAAAATATACCAGGCGGTAGGCCGAGAACTTGCGCCGGAGAGAATTTTTTTGCAAAAAAGTCAGCGCCCTGTCGGCCCGAGTGTGTTTTTGTTGGAAGGGGTTGTCTTTCATACTGGCCGAGCAGTCCAGAACTACTGCCAGTACCGGCTTTTCAAGCGTGGCAGTGGCATCTCGCCGTGAGGGTTGCAGCAGCAGGAAAGCGAGGCAGGCGAAGGCCAGCATCCGTAAAATCCAGAGGAACCAACGCTCTGACTTTTTCAAAGTGCAAACCGAATATGTCCGCCAAGCCAGAAAACCGAACACCAGCGCGCAAATAATGATTGCCCATAGCGGTATGATTGGCGATAATAAAATGGCACCGATGAGGTAGGACATAATGACGAATCTTTAGTGGTGTGAGGCAACCACCGACACGAATCCCGTAAGTGTAGGTAAACTATTTAATGCAGGCCAGCCAGCAGTTCAGCGATCGGCCGTGGTTGCGCTTGCTGCCGGCTGCGGATATTGGCAAAAAGCACTTCGAGCATACTCAAGAGAAAAGCCAGCAACAGCAACGTGGGCCAGAGTGGCCGGCCCTGACGCTGCTCCATCAGCTGTTGGCGCAGTTCCTCCGGCTGGTCGGCTATTTGCAGTAAGCCGCCTGGCGCGGCAGCACGGAGTTCGTCGCTGCTTAGAGACGATAGCAGACCTTCCCGGGCAGAGATATTCACCGCTACCTTGCGAGTGACGTCACCTCGAGAGAGTTCATAAAGTCCGGGAGCATTGAAGCCGTCAAGAATAAAAGGCACTGAGGCATCCTTGCGCTGGGCGCTGATGCTGCGCTTGTGCCCCTCGCTGTCAAGCAAGGTAAAAGTCGCTTCAGTCTCGCGGCCAGACCAATTCAGCAACAGCGGCTGTGAGACTTCAGTAATCAAGCTGCTGCTGCGAGCACCGGCAGCGTTCTTAATCAATTCCTGCATCAAGACAAAGAAAAATGGTGTGATCGGCCAATCTGACCAATCGCGGTTGGCACTGACCGAGAACAACCAGAGTGAGCCGCCGCCGAATTGGGCTGATAACGCAAATGGCCAACCATCGTCGTACATCCAGGAGACATTCTGGCCGGCCGGCAGAACCAGCTTCAGGCGCTTCCGTAACGGGAATCGCCAGGGCGGAGAGAGTTTGTCCTTGACAGTCCTGGCTTGCAAGTCCTGCAGGTCGTTCAACACCAAGCTGGTATTCTTTTCCAACGGCAGCACATCTGCTGCGAGCTCAATTTTTGCCCAACCCGGGAAGCCTTGCAAAGCTTCCTGGAGCAAAGCGTTGTTTTCACCAGGGAAGATGGCAGCCATACCACCGGCTTGGACAAAAGCGCTGACTTTTTCCTGTGCCGCAGGACCGAATTCAGGAGGATTGCAGAGAAAAAGGAATGAAAATTCGCTGATCTCGCGGGCGAGAAAATGCTGCCAATCCGTCTTGCTGGGCAGCACAATAGTGCTGGCCAGACCACCGGGCTTGATGGCTTTGTCCACAAAAAAGATATCTCGGTTGCCGGCACCGCCATTGACCAGCAACGCTGGGATGCCGGCCAGGCGCGGTAAGCTGAAGAAATAACGATTGTCCGGCGAGAACGCATCCGGCTCCAACTCCAGATAGCCGCAGACATCTCCGTCTGCTTGCAGTGAGCTGCCCTGCAAAGTCGTTTTTACCGTATTGCCTGGCAGCAGTTCGACGGCGGCTTGCGCTTGTTCAGTGCCTTCTTGCTGCAGACGCAGAAGGTTGCCGCCAGAGAAATTCTCCGACCCACGAATGCTTGTTCGGATGCTGAAGGAGCCATCACCCACAATCGCCGGAGGCATAAACTGCGCGTCCTCGATGCTGCAATTGCCTAGGCGGTCCTGGCCCAAGCGGTTGCAGAACATAATGCCGCTGCGCTTCTTTAACTCCGACTGTAAGGCCGGTATAGCCGCGACCTCGAAGTCCGAACGCTGAAAATCGCTGAAAAGATGCAACTCCAGGCCCTTGAGACCGCCTTCTTCGCGCTTCAGGCAATCGCTGACCACAGTCAGCATCTCCGCCTGGCCCCAGCCGCAGGATAATTCAGTCAAAGCTTGGCTGACCTCTTTGTGAGCGGAGACTGGCGGAAAAACGATTCGCGGCTCGGGGCTGCCGGGCGCCAGCAGGGCTAGCAAATCATCGTCTTTAAGTCCTTGCAGCAATTCCAAGGCCCAGCCGCGAGCGATTTCAAAGCGTGACAGCCCGCCTTCCAAAGCCCGCATACTGGCGCTGGCATCGATGACGATAAGCACGACTCGCCGTCCTTCGGGCAAGAAGTTCCCAAAGCGAATAAGTGGTTGAGCGAACGCGATGGCCAAAATCAGGATAATCAAGACCCGCATAATCAAGGTCGCGCATTGGGTAATGCGTCGCGAGCGTCGAGTCCGTTCAATCGCGGCTCGCAGGAAACGCATCGCGGCGAACTTGATGGGCCGCGGTTTTTTCCGTTGCAGGAGGTGCAAGGCGATTGGAATCAGCGCCGCTAAGCCAAAGAACAGAAATGTGTTGGCTAGAAAAAATGGCATTTGTTCAGAGTGATTTTAGCAAAGTATCTGCAGATAGAGCAATGCCGCCAGCATTCGCCGCGAGATAATGCCGCCGGCAAAATGATCCTCCGCGAAATCCTGAAAGTCGGGCATAATCGGCTAAAGCCCAAAATACTGCAACTCGCAGCCAAAAAAAGTGTCTCAGAATCAGGAATTTCGCTCGAGCAGTGCGGCAGAATGCCGAGTGCTAGTAATGCTGACTGCTGACTGTTTAATTTAATCCCATAAGCTGAATATGCTAATCTGGCAGAATATCCGCTGGCTGTGGCAGCATTTTTGGCCCTCGCCGCTGCAACGGCTCAAACGACGTCATCTGCGGCTGGGCCGACAAGGCGAGGACGCCGCTTGTCGGATGTTGGAAAATGCCGGTGTGGAGCTCTTGTGCCGGAATTACCGCCACGGTAAGGATGAAATCGATATTGTGGCTCGCGAGGGCGCGGTCCTGTGTTTTGTCGAAGTCAAGACCAGGCGCTACAAACCGGGCATCCACCCCGCTGCCGCAATTGATGCTGAGAAGCGCCGGCATATCCTGCACGGCGCCAGGCAATACTTGCGGGCTATCGCCTCGCCACCACTGGCGTTGCGCTTCGATATCATCGAGGTCATCGTCCGAAATGGCCGGCTGTACGAGCTGCGGCACTGGAAAGATACCTTCCGAGAAAAATTTTCCAACTAAAGCTTACTTCTCTTAATACCTCTGCCAATTACTTGCTTTTTTGCCGACGTTTGTCTGTTTGTGGACACGTAACCTGCTGGAGAATTTCCTTTCAACGAGCTCGAGCTTCGCCAGCATAAGGCAGCCGCCAAAAAAGCGCTTATTATGATTCGAACAGTCTTCTGCGCCAAGCGCATTAACACAGGCCGAAATAGCTGAAAAAGCACACTCTTCGGCTCTTGAGGTGCAAAATGCTGAATTTGGCTTATATTGCATTATTGCCAGAAGCCTCTGTTGCTAAAGGTTTCTTAAGGAGGATAAGATGTCATCTTACGACGAATTATGGTATGCGGCTAAATCTACCCAGGTTGTCTATATGCCCCCAAAAGTCCTGGAGACTTTCGGGGAGACAAATGTCTATTACCAGGTGCTGGCCGAAGATATGGACCAACCCGATAAACTGCATCTGCGTACCGGGATGGTTAGCGCCGCTAGACCACGTATCATTACACCGCATTATTTTCTGAATCAAGCCGTCACAAATTTTGGTGAAGAGGCCCGTCAGTACTTTTCCCAGGTGATGGACAGCAAGGATACGGCCAGATTCCTCGAATATGGCCTTCGGTTCCAAAAACAAGAACACCAGGAAGAAATTGTCAGCGGGCAAATCCAGGAGGTCGCTGAACAAGCCGCCAAGGACGCCCAGGATAATATGCGCGAATTGCGCGGCGTTATCATCGCCATAGATGATACTTGGGAAGTCTCGCTGCTCTATTTCATCACCGAACTGGTCAAACGCTCCGTGCCCTTCAATGCCCGAGATATGTCCCGACGGGGATTGCTGGAACTAGGCGGAGGCATACCCCTCGCCGTGCGCAATGAACTCGACGAGGCGTTTACTAAATGCCAGTCCTTAGATGAGGCTCAAGCGCTGGGCGCGAAGCTGCGTAACTACGGCGTTTTTGAAGAGTTCGAAGACCGCTTCTATGATCTCTACCGCAAGCTGAAAGCTTGAATTAACTGCCAAGTGATTATGCCAACCCAGTGAAAGGGGAAAAACTATGCCCATAAAAGTCAATTTTAAGATGGCCCCAGGTTGCGAAGATTTGCGCCCGCACAAACAACATCTCGGCGATTCGGGCTTCGATTTACACGCTCGCTTGGATGTCCTCCTCCCGGCTGCTGGTTTTCTGGCCGTGCCTACCGGGTTGTTCTTGGAACTGCCGCCGAATTGTGAAGGGCAGGTGCGGCCGCGCAGTGGGATGGCCGCTCGGCTGGGTATCACGGTGTTGAATACACCGGGGACGCTGGATTCCACCTACCGTGGTGAAGTGCAAGTCATCCTTATCAACCACGGTCCGGCCGATTACCAGATTAAGCGCGGTGACCGTATCGCCCAGCTGGTCTTGCAATCACTACCCGAAATCGATTTCGTGGCCCAAGCAAAGCTGTCTGAGACAGAACGCGGCGCCGGTGGCTTTGGCAGCACCGGCCGATAAGGGCGCGGCAGCAATATGGCAAGGCGGCATAATTATAAGCTCCTCTGTTGGCTAATGCTTATCTTGCTGATAGGCTGTGCCTCAGCCTGGAAGATATTCGACTCTTGGCGCTTGCAGAGCTTGGCTAAGCGAGAGAAGATGTTCGCGCCACTGGCTGAGGCCGCGGCAGCCCGTTATGCGGTCTCACCAGGGTTGGTGAAGGCGGTAATTTGGCGGGAAAGCCGCTGGCAGCCGCTGGTCGTCGGAGCTCACGGTGAAATTGGACTGATGCAAATCACCGCTGGCGCAGTGGCTGATTGGCAGCGGGTGAATCGCAAGAGCGCACCTACTCGAGCGGAATTATTCCAGCCGAGTACGAATATCGAAATCGGCACCTGGTATCTCTCCCAGGCCGAGCAGCATTGGCAGGAATACCGCTCGAAAGAAATCCTGCAACTGGCCGAGTACAATGCCGGCTACGGCCGAGTCAGTAAACTCTGGAAGCCGCCAACGCCAGAGCAGGAAGTCACTCTCGAACAAATTAGTTTTCCCAGTACCCGGGATTATATTATGCAAGTACTAAAAAAGAAAGTAGAATACGAAAAATTATGACTGATTCGGGGAAAAAAAACATCATCCCAACGAGTGAATTCAAGGTCTTGCTGAGCCTCTTGCAGGATGAAGACGAGAGCGTCGCGTCTCTGGCGATGGAGAAAATTCTTTTCAGCGCCGGGCTGGATGAATTTATTGCGACTTATCAGGATGACAATGACCCGATGCTGCGTCGGCGCTGTTTTCAGATGGGCTTTATCGCGACCTATCGTCAACAACTAGATGAATTAATTGCCTCACTGAAGGATAACTCCTTCGATCTCTGGCAGAGCGTGTTGATGCTCGACCGCCTTTATGACTCGCAAAGTTCATTGACTTATTTGGAGAGCTTGTACGCTAATTTGCAGGCGGATTACTCGCCGCGGAAAAATAGCCTGCGGGGATTAGTGCGCTTTTTTAAGGACCGGGCCTTCATCACGCCTTCCCAAAATTGGTTCGATATCAGCAATTATCTGATTGGCGACGTGCTGGAGAACCGAGTTGGGGCCGGGGTGGTGCTCTGCATCCTGGCCAGGCAACTGGCCGCCAGCCGGAAGCTCTCCCTGAATATCTGTTTGCGTTCTGGCCGCTATTGCCTAGTAGATGAGAATTATGCCTGTGTTGACCCGAGCAACGATTGGAAAGTCAATGGCAGTACTTCCCCCGACCTCTTCCATATCTGCACCCAGAAAGAAATAATCCTCGCTTTGTTGTTCCAGCTGTACTCACTAGCAGTTATCAGCTGGGACCCATTCGATATCTTCCTGTTCCAAAAAATCCTCTCCAGTTACTATGCTTTCCCGGACAACGCTATGCCCTACCCGGTGGGGAATTTCCTGCAACCAAATGCAGTTGGCGTTGCTAAATAGTCGTCTAATGCTCAGGAGACCGGCAAATGAGAAATAAATTTTTACTGGCGGTTAGCCAACTGACACGCTTTCATCTGCTCGAAGACCAGGCCCAGAAAACCACTGCCAGCGAGCCATATCTGCTGGTGGCGGTGCGATTGCTGTTAGGTATTGCCTATGCCCTGACCGCATTGGTAGTAATGTGGATTGTCAAACACCAGCTGATCGGTGCGATTTTGGCCACCCTGGCCGTCACCAGCGTGCGGGGATTCCTGACTGCCTGGCGGGACAAGCTGATGTCTCTGCGCTTGGCCTGCCTGTTTTTCCCGACCTTGCGCACCACAGCCAAGAATCCGATTGAGCAGCAATTTCAAAGCGCGACCCTGAACTGGGTAATGCTGGCTCGACCGCTGGGTGTGTTTTTCCTGCTGCTGAGCGGCTATTGGTATTGGCTAGTACCGGTGGCCGGACTAGGCGCGGCTTTTGCCGAAGACATCGTTGCCCCCACCCTGGAAGATAATAAGGGCGAGGACTGGCGCTCCTGGGGACTGGCCGCTGGCGTCTCGCTGTTATTCTTTTTATTAGCCAGCAAACTCAGTGCCGCCTATACCAATCATCTGCTGACAGGGCTATTTGTCTGTATTATCGCTTGGCTGTTGGCCTCCTGGCTGAAACGCCGGACGGTGGCGCTCAACGAGCGTTTTCTAGCGACCTACTGCGGCGAGTTAGCAGTTATCATTATGCTGCTGCTGGGCATCTCATTTTGACCAGCTAGGACCATCTGACTTAGCAACCAGGTGGTTGGCTGCGCCGGTCTCTCCCCTTCCCCGCCTGCCGCCAGAGGCGGCAGGCGGGGAAGGGGAGAGGGTTC
>CAZUCG010000044.1:0-11115 GCA_964619145.1 uncultured Lentisphaeraceae bacterium
CATACTGTACGGCAGCGGTTTTCCACGCTACAATCACGGCAACGGGATGCTGCAGATCCGGCATTCCGGTCTGCCGCAGGAGTCAGTCGCGCAAATCGCGGGCGGGAATCTGGCAGCATTATTGCAGGGGGCGCAACTATGAGCATCTGGAATAAACAAGATTCTCTGGCTGGAAAGTTTTGGCAGCAGGGCACAGCTGGCTTCCCCATTTACGATATGCACGGCCACATGGGCAGTCATAACGCGATCTACTTTAAACGCGCTGATGCTCCAGAGATGGTCGAGCATCTGCTGCGAGCCGGTGTCCGACGGCTGGTTTTTTCGCATCATCACGTCTTGTTCGGGCTATCCTTTCGCAATCAACAGGTCTATGAAATTTGCCAGGCATTCCCCGATACTCTGAGGATGTACGTGGGTATAAACCCGCATTATCCTGAGCATCTCAAGGAAGACTTGGCCCAGTTTGAACAATGGCAACCATACGCGGTCGGGCTGAAAATCTTAGCCGGCTATCACCAGGTCAATGTCACGGACCCGCGCTATGAGTACGCCTTGCAGTTTGCTAATGAACGCAAGTTACCGGTGCTGTTCCATACTTGGGGCGGTCGGGGACACTATAACGATGGCCCGTCGATGTTGGCTCTCGCCCAAAAATACACCACCATAACGTTTTTTATCGGCCATAGCCTTTTTGGTGATTGGGAATACAACGAGAAAATTATCAAAGAGACTCCGAATAACTGCTATTTAGAATTGACTGCCATCCCCGGCGAGTTGGGCCATATTGAACGGATGGTCGCGTTGGTGGGCTCGGAACGGATAATCTACGGCACCGATATGCCTTGGTTCGATGAATTCCAAGGCCTCGGTGGAGTCTTGTCAGCCAAGATTTCCGATCTCGATATCAAGAATATCCTCTGTGACAATGTTGAGAGGCTATTAGGCAAAGATTGGTGACCTGCACGCATCTGCGATAGTCAATTTCGCTTAGTCGAGGTCGTGTTTGGGCACATTCAAAAAATGTCTGCTACTACATTTGAAAAGGAAGAGTACGAATGAACCCACTGCCCCCCCCCTCTTGGCGTCTCGCTCTTGGCGACCTACGCCGAGAGTTAACTTATATCAAGCCCAGTGACCTGCAGGAGTGCAAGGTTACCCGGAATGGCGCTGTGAACACAGCAGTATGGCGCGGCAAGCCTGAATGCGGTGAGAATTTTAGCGTAACTGTGAGCTGGCAAGAAATTTCTCCAGACCTTTCAAGCGGGACTATCGCTTATGCCGGCTATGAAGGCACCGACATTATCGAGAGTATCCAATTTCCGGTGCTTGCCGAACAAAAATCGGCCGTCCAGAAAATCCTGTTCGCTAGTCGCGATATGGGATATGCGCGGACTTTAGAATCAGTTTTTGCGGAAGAACCTACCCACGAAGCGCTGTATGGCGGCGGGATGCAGTTTTCGGCTATGTTGCTGCAAGATGGCACCTTCCACTATGTCGACCATAGGGATACTCAGCGGCTGGTCAAGATGGGCCAATGGTCCTTGGAGGGCGAGAAGTTATTCTACCGCGGCGTCCATTTGCTGCCTATTGCTAATGCCCAGGCTTGCCCGGAATACCGGGTACCGTACAGCAGCTGCTGGGGAAAATTCACCGGCTCGTGGTTTGAGGCCTGCCAAATTTACAAACAATGGGGGACGAGACAATTCTGGAACGCTCCTGCTGAACAAGAGAACCCTTTGCGAAAAATAGGCCTTTGGGTCTGGAATCGTGGACTGATCGAAGATGTCTTGCCGCCAGTGGAGAAGCTGCAACACGATTTGGGAGAAATCCCAGTGGCGCTTGATTGGTATTGGTGGCATAGCAACCCCTATGATACCGATTATCCTGAATTCTGGCCACCACGTGAGGGCGAAGAAGCTTTCCAGGCAGCTGTTAAGCGATTGACCGAACAGAATATTTTTGTCCAGACATATATTAATGGCGTGTGCTGGGATATGGATGGTAAAAGCTGGCCGGAGGGCGGTGAGAAGGAAATTCGGCTGCAGCGCGATGGCACGCCGATGGCAGTGGCCTTTAATCGCTACAACGGCCATCGCTTGGGATATATGTGCGGCGAAGCAGCGAAATTCCAAGATAAAATTGCGACCCTGACGGGGAAATTGCGCCGCAGCGGTCTCACTGGACTGTATTTGGATATGATTGGCTGCGCGACCTTCCAGCCTTGCTATCACCCCGAGCATAAACATCCGAAAGGCGGTGGTAATGTCATCCACCAGGGATTCCGTAAATTGCTACAACGGCTGATCCAGGAAAACCCAGGTTTCCCTTTGTCGTCCGAGACTAGTAGTGAGGCGTATCTGGATTTGCTGGCTGGCTGTATTATCTGCGGCAGCACTTCTGGCGAACACATGGGCCATTTAAAAGGTTGGGAATTCCTGCCGCTGTTCTCCTCAGTGTACCACGGCAAAATCGCGTTGTTTGGTAATTACGCGCATCCTGACGGCGTTACTCCCTGGGACCCGCTGTGGCCAGCCGAAGACCGCTGGCAGGAGGAAAAACCTTGGCATAAGCTCTTCCCAGAGCAGTTCTTTTTTGAGATGTCCAGGACCCTGATTTGGGGCGCCCAGCCGATGGTCTGCAATATTACCGGGAAACTTTGCCAGGACCCTGAATTCGCCGAGATTTATCAGTTCATTTTGTCAACGGCGCGGTTCTACTCTGAGAACCGTCAGTATCTGTTCGATGGGCAGATGCTTTCTCCTGATGGATTCAGCTGCGAGACTTGGCCAGTGAAATTCCTGGCCCGGATGATTTTTACCAAGCAAGGAACTGAACGAACTGCTACCTTGCCGATGCCGGCTGTTTTGCACAGCTATTGGCAAGCAGCTGATGGCAGCAAAGCGTTATTCCTGGCTAACTACACCAGTCAACCACAAGAATGGACCTGGGGTGCGCAACGTGGGACTTTGGCCGCACACAGCTATGCCAAGTTGCTTTGCCCTTAATACCCGCAGGGATAATGCTTTGCTACCTTTTTCAAAAAGTGTCCGGATGACGGCAAGATTGCGCATAGATGTCGTAAAAGGACGTCCGTGGCAAAAATCGTCAGTTTTTACCCTAAACGTCTTCTCTCGCTCTTGAAATATTGCAAATGTGTGTCAAATTGAATAACTGCCTGTTGCCTTTAAAGGCAGTGGCTTTCTTGCATTAACTTTAATTTAAGGTAATATACAATGGGCGTTGGACCATCGTGTTTTGTTCGGGTAATATGTCCGAATCAGCCTCCTGTAATACATCAGGTTAGTAGTTTGCCCTGCCGCTTAGGCAGGGTACAAGGCAATGAAATTGTCATTCCAGATAGGTCAATTTCTAGCTTACACGCGGTGCTGGTACTGCAGGGCGAAAATAAGATTCAAATAGAGGACCAATGGAGCACTAACGGCATCTATTTGGGTACTCGCCGAGTCAGTCAGTTGTTGGTCGATCGACTGCTGCAGTTGACTATGGGCAATGTGAGGGTCGACTTGGCACTTAATCAGGAAGAGTTAAATAGTGTGCCGGCGGAAAATTCATCTCAAGACGATGCCCAGCCGATTCGAAAAACCCCTACCTCCAATACTGCGCCGTTAGCCCGCCCGTCGCTATCACGCGCGGATGTACTGAATTTGGCGACTAAGCCTGGTGTGGGTAAGGGCTCTTGGATTGCTGGTGATTCCCCAGCCGCGACGATTTCTCGGATAGCCGGCAGCGGCCGCCGCGGTATTGTCTGCCCGCATTGCTGGCATCGTTTTGATATTGACGAATTCCTGTTCATTGCCAGGCATCAAAGTCTGATTGGGGACCCGGTCTTGGGCAGCGATGCCCAGCACCGTTTTTTGCCCTCGCGTTTCACCCTGGAGGGTAATGCCTTGGATGCCACTGGCACGAGTTGTCCTGATATGGCCTGTCCTCGTTGCCATCTACGTATCCCGCAGGCAGCCAGTGAGATGCCGCCGTTATTCTTGTCCATCGTGGGGGCTACTTCCAGCGGGAAGTCATATTTCCTGACCAGCTTGTCGTGGGAATTGCGCAATACCTTGTCGCGAAATTTTGCCATTTCTTTTGCCGATACTGATGCGGTCAACAACCAGATGCTCAATGATTTTGAGGAGACGATATTCCTGAACAACGACCAGGAATCACTGGTTGCTTTACGCAAGACTGAATTGCAAGGCGAGTTATATAACCAGGTCTTGCTCGACAATATGCTGATTAATCTCCCTAAGCCCTTTATGTTTACCGTCACCCCCGCAGAGCATCACCCAAAATATCAAGAAGTTCGGGAAAAGATGTCGCGCACGCTGGTGCTCTACGACAATGCCGGCGAGCATTTTGAGCCGGGGATGGACTCGGTAGATAATCCCACCACCCAGCATCTCTTGCATTCTGACACTATCTTTTTCCTGTTCGACCCCACTAAAGATGTGCGTTTTCGGCGACTACTGCCTGACAGCGATGACCCGCAGTTGTCGGCTAAGGCTCGGGTACAACGCCAGGAAATCATCTTGACTGAGATGATTAACCGGATCAAGAAGTACTCTGGTTTGCGCTCAGGTCGGAAGACCGGTAAGACTCTGATTGTCGTGGTCTCAAAATGCGATATCTGGAAACATCTGCTGAAGACAGATTTATCGGACGAGCCTTGGCAATGGGAAGGTCAATATAATACCTGCGTTTTAGATGTGAATTTGATCAAGAATGTCTCCTACCAATTGCGGGAGCTGTTGGAAAATATTTGTCCTGAGCTGATTTCTACTGCTGAGTCGTTTGCCGGCGAGGTGTTGTATTTGCCCAATAGCGCTCTGGGGCATAGCCCGGAATTGAATGAGGAAACCGGGATGATTGGCATTCAGCCCTGTAAGGTCAAACCGTTCTGGGTTACCATCCCAATGTTATACTTCTTCTATCAACGAGGTTTTATTCCGCGTATCCCTGACGAAAGCCAAAAAAAGATGCCAGAGAGTAATCTTGAGATTCAACTCTCTGGTGATATCTATTTTGTCACTATTCCAGGGCGTAAAAAACCATTGCAAGTGCCGGTATCTTATGCCGGCTGGCAAATCCAAGTGCCAGATACAGACCAATGGTTCACAGTCCCAGCGGTGACTGAGTCTTGATTAAATGACAAAGCATTGCCTTGGCGGATTAGTGCTTTCGTCGCAGCTGACAGCGAGCTGTCTTCACCAGTAAAGAAGTTATTAAGTGTGCTATGGCTTATGAGTTGATATATACCTCGGCTGAACGGGGATTGCGGCCCGGTACGCGTGGTTTTTGCACCGTTGCTCATACCCGGGGAATTGCCCCGGTCATGGTGCAGATTTTGGAGGCTATGAGTACTTATAAAAGTCTTTATGGCGTGCACGAAGAACAGGATGCAGACAACCCCGTGGCCTTTAGTCATTACCGCAGCAGCTTGCTGGGGCGTGAAGCCAGCGTACTGTCGCGGATCTGCCCCAGCCAAGCTGACCATACCGGCCGCAGTAAT
The DNA here is from genome assembly GCA_964619145.1 of uncultured Lentisphaeraceae bacterium. Lineage (GTDB taxonomy): Bacteria > Verrucomicrobiota > Lentisphaeria > Oligosphaerales > Oligosphaeraceae > JAAZIZ01. Next base: position 5,525 of record CAZUCG010000044.1, read on the forward strand.
AAACTGGCCCATCATATCTTGTTGTCTGCTCGAGAATATCCTGACGGAGGACCAGTTTGGCTCTGCCGACAAGAGGATTTTTTTCTGCAAGAATGGCAGGGCGAGCCGCGCTTCATTGACCTGCCCAAGAAGGTGCCGGCTGGTGTATCGCCTTGCGGCAAGGCCGTAACTTGGGAGAAGCTAACCGGTGACGCCGGCCACGCCGCCTGGCTGGCTGCCAGTCGGCAGAATAATCCCAATGCATTAGTTTATCTTATTTTTGCTCCAGGGATGCCGATGCTTGATTTGTTGGGTGAAGCGATGGCGTTGTTACCACCATCGCTGCGTTGGTCAATTACTTTCAATACGTATTTCACTTCCTTGCCGGCTGGAATGACCTGTAACTGGCGATGTTGTTTACCGGACGCGGAAGTGCTGCGGGAAGGCCGGCACCACCCCCAGGCTAAAATTCTAGACTTGACTGGCAATTTGCCGGCTGTACTGGATTCGCCACTGGTAAAGTTGGCTCGCGAAGGGCAAACCGCTAAGCCGGAAAAAACTGCGCCGCCCTCGGAAAAACCAGCCAAAACTAAGAAGAATTTTGTTTTAATGCCGCAACGCAGCCTCAATATGTTGAATTTAAAGCCCCGCAAACCGGAAGATTAATTGCTATGACACCAGAGCAAAATTTAATTCAGCAGATTATCCGGGTGTTGGAAAACAACCAGCTGGAAAACAATTCTCTCTTGGAAGATTACGCCGCTCAGTATGCGGAGCTGTGCACGCTGGCGAATAGCCGCTTGCAACGCTGTGCTGAGTACCTGAACAAGGGACTGCTTACCGAGGCAGTCTATGAGGCCCGAATCGCCCCGGACTTGCTGGAGTTTGTCCAGCTTTTACAATTTGATTTGGCCAAGAAGTGGCGCAATGTCTGCACTGATTTAGAATTACCGCAGGCGCCTTTGCTGCATACGGAAATTATTGCTTCATTGGCTCAAGCTTGTTCGCAGGCGCAGTCTTTGGACCCGCTACTGAAAGAATTTCGCAGTTTGATTTATCAGGGCTTACACCATCCCGCAATTGGCGTGTTGCGCAAAATACGTGCCCTCGACCCTGAAAACAGCAGCTGGATTACCAATTTACGGACATTTGAGGAAGAGGAATTGCCCGAATGGCTGCATCGGGCGGAAGTGGCTTTGCATAAAATGGATTTGCCAGTCTTGCGCGAAGTGTCTGAAGAATTGAATCACCCTTGGCGAGTCGTGCCGGCACCGCCAGAAGTCTTATACCGACTGCGAAAAGCTTTGCTGACCGAACAAGCAGAAAATTTTCAAGCTGAGGGCAGTAACCTTTTGCAGCGTCTAGGCGAATGTCTAGGGCAGGGCAACGGTGAGGCGGTGCAAGAAATCCTCCAGCGCAGTGCTGCCCTGGAGCAGGAAGAGGCATTCTTCCTGCGACCGCCGAACTGGGACCTGCAATTGCAGACGGCAAGAAGCTGGCTGGAGAAATTCCAGGCGGAGCAGAAAATGCAGCAGGAGTTCCAGCAGCAACTCACCGCGATGCAAGAAATGCTGGTTAAGGGCAATTGTCAGGAAATCGACTTACGCCATACCTGGGAACGATTGCTGGCTTGGAATAGACCAGTGCCAGAATTATTGCGACAGCAGGTGGAGGAGATTTTTGCCTCGCTGCATCAGCGACGCTTGCGTAAAGGCCGGCGCATCTTACAGATTGTTACTACGACGGTAGTGTTGCTGTCAATAGCTATTGTTGTGACTGGCTTTTGGCTCTGGCAACGCGGTCGCCAGCGAGAAATCTGGGCTGATTTGGAACTAGATTATCAGAAGGCAGATTTTGTCTCTTTGGCCGCTAAACTCGATGGCCTGCAAAAACAAAACCCTGGGTTTTACCAAGATCTGCGGGTACAGGCGTTGCGCCATAAACTCACGGCCGCCGTCAGTGAGCAGGGTGAGAGAGTCCACCTGGCTAATAATTTTTTTCTCGATTTGGAAGAAATACGGCGGCTGGGTTATCAGCGCAGCGACGCAGAAATTGAGGCATTCCTAGCCGGCGCTAATGACCTGCTGCTTACCAGCAATGAAAAGATGCAAGTCGAGAATTGGAAAAGAAGTTGGCTGGCTTGGAAGAGCAGTAAACAGCGTGAGCATAATCAAGCCATTGAATTGGCGTGTCAGCAAATTAGCCTGGCGCGTGCCTCACAGCTCAAAGCGCCCTTTGCGGATTTCGCAGAAGAAGAGCAGAAAATCAACGAACTAGAGAATAGCCTGCAGGAGCTAGAGCCGCGATTGCTTTTTGCTTCGGAAGAAAACCGCACGGCATTTAGCAAAAGCAAAACTACTCTGGAAGAGTGGCAGCGCGAATTGGCTCAGCGGCAGTCTGAGAGCGTCCAGGAGCAAGAGACGCTGAAAGCACAGACCGCGGAAATCAAGAAAATCACCGCGGAGATTTACCAAAGCATTCCTGATTTGCCGTTGTATCAAATGAAATTGTTAGCCTTGAAAGAGCTCTCGGGCGGTGAAATGCCGCGCCAATACAGCTTGGCTCTCGAACACTATGAGGCCCAGAGCCAAGCCCTCATTTTACAGGATTTTACGATGCGGCAATTCCCCTGTACGGCAGAACAAGAGAAGACCTTGCGTTCTTTGCTCGCCGCTGACGGCCCCGGAGTCGGCTCCGTCTGGGAGGGTGATTTGCAACGCTGCCGGCAGTACTTGGATAACGTCAAGAAAGCCAGAAATGCTATCCAGAGGTTGTTTTTAGAACAAGAGGAGATGCACTTGCTTTACTATTTGGACTATAAAAAGAAAGATGCCGTCGATTGGCAGCGGCTGTATATCCCACAAATGCTCAGCAGCCGGGTCGATACAGACAACAAAGGTAACGCAAGCACTCTTTATTGGGGAAATGTCTATTATGCCGAAACAGCTGAGGATGTGCCGGAGTTGGTCCATAGCAGTAAAGCATTTGCTCCTAATGGTTTGAATACGAATGATTATGACTTGCTAGTGGCCCGGAAATTTCAAGATAGTCTTTGCCCACAAGGAAAATTCCTCTCGATTTTTATTATGGATGCGAAGGACAAAGCTGAAATTGATGTCCTTATCCTGGAAAATCTTTCTCGCCTGCAAAATGATTTTCCAGACATTGAGCTGATTGCCAAAACTTGGTTACAGAAGCGACTGTTGAATTTCCTGCTGGAGTTCTTCCTCCAGGAGATTCCGGAGAGCTTAGAATGGGCTGACAAAATCAATTCTTTGCCCACTGATGTACCCTGGATGAATCCCGCGCATCCCAAGACTCTCGCCGCTGTCGCGGAGATTCACCGGGCAGGCCGACTGTATCCCGATTTACGGCCAATTATTGAACGTTTGCAGGCTAATCGCCAATTGCTGGCCAACGCCTTGAGTCGTCGACTTACTTGCGTGGGAATCCTCCGCCAAGATGCTGATCGACGCTTGCAGATCTCGCGTACTGTTCCGGGGCAGGGCGAATTGTGGGTACTAGCCACCCGTTCAGCTCATACTCCGCCGACTTGGTACATCCTTTCTCACGATGGCACTAGCCCACAGGCTGAGGTGCTGGCCAATTGTTACGACGCGCAATTGCTTTTTACACCTCTCAATACTGTTCTTCCCAAGGTTAAATTGCCTGCCGAGATTAAACACCTACAACGTCCTCTCTCCCTGCCGGTCAATACCAGACTCGTAAGCAATGAGTAGTGCTGAGTAAGGCCTGAATTAGGCTGTCACAACAACTCACGGCTTGTTGCTTGGAATGAGTTATGCGTTCTGCTGGGACCGCTCCTCTAATGCTAAAATGCCATTCAGCTTAAAAAAATATATCGGTCTTGATATCGGCACTTCTGGCACGAAGGTGGTGCAAATCGGCCTGCGCCAGGGGCGCCTGCAAATGCTTTCCTGTCGCAGTCTCAGCAATACCGATGAGGGTATTTTAAATGACGCGGAACTATATCAGGGCATTGGCAATTGGCTCCGGGAATTAGGCTGGCAGGATTGTCCGGCCTGTTTGGGAATGCCACAATACCTCGCCTCTACCTTGGTCGCGGATTTCCCGGTCGTTAAGGGCGCGGGCTTGGCCCGAATGGTCAACTTCGAGACCAAGCAGCTGGCTGGTATTTCCGATGAGGCTTTTGTCAATGACTACCAGGCCCTGACACCAGGCTGCGGAAGGCAAGGACCGGTGTTGATCGGTATTTGCCGCGAAGCGGCTATCCAAGAGAAAATTGACGCATTCGTTGCCAATGCCCAAGGCCGGCCAGAGACGGTGGCTATGAATGGACTGGCGATGGCCAATGCCTTTATAGAGTTGGAGAAGCGTAGCGTCGCTTCCGGCAAACCAGTGTTGCTGCTGGATATTGGTCAAGAGACTGCTACCGCGGTAGTCTTGGCTGCCGAAAAACCACTTTTTGTCGGAACGTTATTATTTGCCTGTGATCGGTTTAACAAGGCTTTGCAGAGCAAAGACTCTTGGGAAGTGGAAGGCGAAGGACTGGCCCGTTGGCAGAATGTCCGCCTGAGCGACGAGTCATCGCAATCGCCCCTGCTGGATGCTGCCCGACAGCTTGAGAGTGAAATCCAAGACGTGGTGGAGCACTGGCGTTCTCAGGAACGCCCGGAATTGGCGGAAACTCCCATCGAGGAAGTGTATCTCTGTGGCGGCGGAGCTCGCATTGGTGGCTTGACTGAGTGGCTGCAACATCGCTTGGAAGTAACAGTCAAGACCTTCGGGCCGGAAGATGATGGTCAGCAGAAGCCAGAATTCGCGGTGGCTTTCGGTTTGGCTTTACAAGCTGCTGGCAAAGCAGCCGTAAATATTGCGCTGTTGCCGCCGGCGTTGGCTTGGCGTAAACGCCGGCAAAAACGCGTGCCATTGCTGTGGGTCGCGCTGATTCTGCTGTTTGGCGCGCTGTCTGTCTGGCAATATTGCTCTTGGCAGAATTATAGCAAGCAGTTGCTCAAAATGCGCGATCTGACTGCGCGTCTGGAAATGTGCGCCACACTATTGCCAGAGTTGGAAGCCACTCAAAAGCAGTTGCTCTTACACGAAACACAATTGCTGCCCTTGTTGATGGCCGTACGTCGATCCGGCCAATTATCGAAAGCTCTGCAAGCAATGTCGACGGCTTGCAGTGATGATGACTGGTTTGTTTACTTGGCTGATGAAGACAGTTATTTGCCAGATCAAGCCAAGTCGACAGCCGCCGCTGCGGCTGGGCCTGCTAACCTGTTCTCTAGCGTGGGAAAATCTTCGGTCGGCGACAGCTATCTCCCGCCGGAATTCCCCAATCGTTTGTTGCCCCAGAGCATCGAGCGCCAAGATGTCCTGATCAGCGCCGGCTATACGCCTTTTGTGGCGTCACAGCCGTATGAGCAAGTGCGGGAAATAGCGCGACGACTTAATGCCGGTAATACTTTTGCCGGAGTAGATATCCTGCCTGAATCGATGCGCGTTGCCCGCGAGGATATTTTTGTCCCGTGGATAGTTTTTTGCAAAAAAATACCCCGCCGGCAATTCAAAGCCTTTACCTTCCGGATGCCGGTGCGAGAGGGCGTGCCAGAGCAGGAAAATAA
>CAZUCG010000045.1:0-11113 GCA_964619145.1 uncultured Lentisphaeraceae bacterium
TGGTCGTCTCCTTGCTCTTTGGTGTGGTCGTCTCCTTGCTCTTTGGTGTGGTCGTGCCCTTTGCAGCTGTCCTGAGTTTTAGCCGTATTGATGATACCTTGTGCTAGTCCCAGGTTGTTGTTCAGGATGTCTTTGCCGTATCGTTTACCGATGCCGGCGACCAGCAGTAGGGATGCAACGGCAAAAAGCAGGGAAAGCCAGGTAGTTATTTTAGGTGTTTTCATCGAAAGTTATTCCTTATCGTGGGTTAAATTCTTCAAGTCATTAACGGCGATATGTGCCAGCATTTCCAGTCGGGCTGTTTCGCACTCGTTGCGTAGTTCCAGCAGTTCTTCGCGTTTTGCCAGCCAGCTTTGTCTCGCGTCGAAGAGTTCCAGAATATCAGCTTCGCCAGTTTGATAGGCAGTATAGATGGCGTCATAATAGTTTTTGGCGGCGGGCATAGTTTCACTTTCCAGCTCGGTCAGTGCTGCAGCGCTGTCCTGCCAATGTTGCCAGGCATTACGCAGAGCATTCTGCAAAGTCAAATCGCTCCCGGCTGATTCTGCCAAAGCTTGCTGGAGTTTGGCTTGAGCGGCAGCGATATTGCCTTGATTACGGTCAAATATCGGCAATGGTAGAGATAATCCGACAAACAAGGCCCAGCTGTCATCCTCACGGAAGTGCTGAACGCCGCCTTCGACGGCAAAATTCGGGTATTTTTGACTTTCAGCAAGCGAAAGCTCCGTCTCGGCTTTGTTAATGGCCAGGCGGCTGTTCTGCCAGGCGGGGGAAGCAGTTAGGGCTTTTTGCAACATCTCCAAGGCTGGTGGCGGGATTTGCTGCCATTCTGCCTCGACAGCTGGGAAAAGCGGCTGCGCTTCACCCCAGGTCGAAGCCAGAATGGCGCGGGACGTCTTCAATTCGCGACCGGCCTTCCGGACAGCGTTAGTCGCATCGGCCAATTCAGACTGATGTTTCAATAGTTCGAGTGGGCTGTTTTCTCCAGCCTTGACCCGTCCTTGGATCACTTTGCCTGTTTCCTCAAGTGACTTCAGGCGTTCTTGTTTGAGCAGCAAGGACTGTTGCAGTAAAAAGACAGCATAGAAGCGTGTTTCGACTAGAATGGCCAGTTCATTTTGTAAAGCCTGATACTCGTAGATGGCAGCCTGGAGTTCTGTCGTAACTGCTTGGATAGCCAATTTCTGCTTCTCCCCAGTCTGAATCTCGCGGCTGAGGCCTAGCCTGCCAGAGGCATTATTAAATCCGGAGAAGCTACGAGAACCAGCGAACTCTTCCAATTCGGCAAAAAGCTCCGGGTTGAGCGGAAGGCCGGCTTGCTGACGCAGCCCGACCTGGACCTGAATTTCCTGCCAGGACGCAGCCAAGGCGGGTGTCCTGGCCCAGGTCAGTTGTCTGGCTTTGTCCAGGGTTAAGGGACTGGAAGAGGAGTAATCCATCTCTTCGCTGTCCCTTGGTGGTGACTCTGTCTGGTGAACAGGCGTGGTGTGCACGCGTACTGGTGGTGGTGGTGGGAGATTATCAATCAACGATTGCCTCTCAGCTGATTGATAGCTGCCGCAGCCAGCGGCAAAAAAGCATAATCCGGCCATAGCCGTAAAAAGGCGCAGTAATCCTGACATATATTGACTCCGTAGCGTTATTTGGCAATGAACGTCTGCTGCTCCGGCAAGGCCGGGCTGGGAATCCTGCTGTTACTTAGCAGAGGATTATGACGTTTGCAAACAGATAACGATACGTGTCTCAGCAGCGGATCACGATGCTGCTCAACTCTAATAGTTTGTTTCGTGCGGGGAAGGGATGTTGCTGGAAATATTGGCTTTGAGAATAACTGGAAGGTTCGCAGAGCTTTTGCTGGAAGGCAATAATATTGCCTAAGAACGGAATTATTATTTTGGTGCGCAGTTTGTCGCCTCCGGCCTTAAGCGAGCGGAGGTAATTGCCTGATCGGCCACAGCCGACTGGCAGATGATGGCAATCGCCGTGTCCACCAGCCAATTCGTTGGCTGTTTTTACTGTGTGCTGCTGCTGATCGTGACAGCCCTCAATGGCTACAGGCTGCACACACTCTCCATCAGGCAGACATACCCGAAAATGCAGAGGTGAGGGCAGCAACAGGACGCCAAAGAGCAAAATAAACAGTAACAGCGAAATTTGCCGATAAATGTTATAACAAGATTGGAGAGGCATTTTTAGCTCAAAAAGGTACTGACAAAAAATATGATCTCTTCCTTTGGACAAGACAACTGTCAACTGGTTCCGAAGAATATCGCAGAAACCCTACGCGCCGCAGCATTTTTTGTATTTTTTCCCGCTGCCGCAAGGGCAGGGGTCATTGCGGCCAGGAGTGACGCTGACAGAACCGAGGTTCTGCCCCGCTGATTGTTTTCGCTCGGCCCTGATCGCAGCAGCGATTTCCCGGAAGCGCTCGAGTGTATGGCTGTAGAATACCCGCCAGTCTTCACAAAGTACACTGAGATTCGCGGAATCAGCCCCAGGGCGGGATTTTGGACAGGAACCGGCGCAGAACTCGAGGTACTCACAGTGGCTACAGCGGCCATTCCACAAACTTTTGCGCAGACCAAAAGCCTGGAACAGCTCGGAGCCGAGCATTGAGTCGATGTCATCGACCGCGATATTTCCTAATTTTAATTCTGGGCGGACATAGAAATCGCAAGGATAGACATCGCCATTATGCTCAATAACGAAATATTGACGGCAGTCTGTGCCCATTGAGCAGCAGTTCGCATAGCCATCAAGCATTCGCACCAGTATGGAATCAAACAGCCGGACTGAGATTTTTCTGCTGTCGTTTTTATACCATTCGTCGAAAATTGTGCACAGGAATTCACCCCAGCGGCCGGGTTGCAACGAGAATGGCAGCAATTGTCCGGCCTGGTTGAATTCTGTGCACTCGATGTACTGATGGTAATTTAAGCCCAGGTCGTTGAGATAATGGTATATCTCCAGTGGGTGGTCTTGATTATAGGCAGAAACCAAAGTCAGGACATTATGCTCCACCTGATTGCGCCGTAGCACCTCCAGACCGCGCATAACTTGGCTGTGGCTGCCACAGCCGGCGCCATCTACCCGGCCACGGTTATGCAATTCCGCCGGACCGTCGATGCTGATCCCGATTAGAAAATTATACTGCTGCAGGAATTTTCCCCAGCCGTCGTCAAGCAAAGTGCCGTTAGTCTGCAATCCATTCGCTACCGATAACCCGGATTGGCCGTATTGCTTCTGGAACTCGATAGCCTGGCGATAAAAATCAAGTCCCATCAAGGTCGGTTCGCCGCCCTGCCAGGCAAAACTATGCACCGGCAGCCGCAGAGCCATAAATTTCTGGGTCAGCAGCTGCAAGGTCTGAATGTTCATCCGCGGGGCTGACTTATTATAGATATTGCTTTTCTTGAGATAAAAACAGTATCGGCAACGGAGATTGCAATCCCAAGAAGATGGTTTTAGCAATAACGAAAATTGATTCATTGGCACACCAGTCCTAGACAAAATTTTGCCCTCAATTAGGCGCAATATACTCTATCTACGCCTGGGCAGATTCTTCAGCGGTCGAGCAAGCCCATTTCCGGGCTAATCTGCAAGCCCTGCTTGCGCCAAATGTTGCCATCCCACCAGCCGAGAAATGACAAGTTGACCGCAAATGGATAATCGAGGTACAATTTTTTGAAGAACTCGTATTGTTCGTTTACGGCTGCAAGTTTTTCTTCTTTTGTGCCAGGGTTCTGGAAACAGACCGCAAATGCCTGGGCACGAAGGGCGGTGAATTTCAAGCCGGCTCGCAGAAAATCGACGCGCTTGACGATGGTCTCGTCTGTTTGAGCGGCTTGCTGAGCGCGATCAAGGATGGCATTGAGATGGACGAAGTTCTCCTGAGTGTACGCCGCCACAAAGGCACCCCAATGCAGTTTGCCCTTGGCTGGATCATCGTTATCGGCATCCGCCATAGCATTGGCTTTGGCTCGCGCCGAGACTTCTTGGGCCGCCCGGGCACTGATTTTTTCGACTTCGGCAAAGTACTCGCGGACAGCGCTGGCGGCTGGCCCAAAGCCAGTGCGGCAGTAATCCAGGATGATTTCTTCAGGGTCAGCAGCCGGATCCCAGAGGAGTTTGGGGACCATATAGTAATTAAGTCCCAGCGTCGCCCAGTCTTGTCCAAAAGTATCGATATCAGTGCCAATCATACCGGTTTGGTACAGATGCTTGATATCATTGGCCAATTCAGTGGCATATACGGCCAGTATGCCCTTAGTGCCGTAAAAAAGATTGGGCCGCCAGTATAGCTGCATAGCCTTGTTCGCCCAGCGATCCCAGTGTTCACGGCAGTTCTGGTTGTAATCGGCATCGTGGTAACTCAGACCCACAAAACCGACAACCAACTTGGGATGAATTTCCGTGAATAGAGGCGCATTGCGGTATTGCGAATACGCAATCACGGCTACTTGAGCATCAGGTAGAGCAGTGATAATCTTTTCGGTTATCTGGTTAAAGCAGTGAAAATGACGGTCGCTGATCGCGACATATGGGTCGCCGCTGGGCAGGGTGATAGGCTCCGCATTGGCGATATCAAGTTTGCGGCAGCGCACACACATACAGGGGGCATTGCCGCGACCGCCATCCGAGGGCGACAGAGAGGCGATGGTCCGCCTGCCAGATTTCAAGTCCTCAATGCGATCATTGGCAATCGCCTCAATTACTTCCGGTTTGCTGAAACAGAGTTGAGTGCGCTCTGGTTTTTCTTTCGGTAATGGATGGCGGCTGCCGTTTTTCAGCAGCGCGAAGTAGTCGAGATGGTCTTTGCCGTATTTGTCCCAGACGTAGTTGAAGGAATGTCCGGCTCGAACGAGGCGGGTGCCGCCAAGGCGCTGCCAGAGTGACCAGTCGGCTTTGGCAGGAGCCCAATGCTGCATCTGTCGTGGCGCGAATTTCAGATTATAGAGCCCTTGCAGAGGGCGTTCGCCGTAATCATTATATGGTCCCAGTTCCTCGGCAGTGAACCAATTTTTCTGCTCGGCCGACAGGTTCCACGCTCGCGGGCTGTAGGTGTCAGGTGAGCGCATCCAGCGTTGATTGAGGGCAGGGGCATCGCTGACTTGGATTGGCTGCACGGCAAAAGTCGGCAGTTTCGGTATAACTGTGCCGAGTTCGCCCGGCCATAGCGCCCGGAAGCCGTATTGCTCAAGCAAGTCAATGACGGCGTAAATGGCGCTGTTGTGGTCACCGACGATGCAGATGGCGTTGTCGACGACCTTGAGCAGGAATCCCTCTTCCGGCAGGTTAGCGCTGGAGATGCTGTTTTGGGTAGCCAACTGGTTGTCGCCAATCAGAACAGCGTAGTCGAAAACTTCATTGCCGACGCTGACGCGGAGTTTGCCATTTTCCCGGCTGCAGGGAGAATGCTCACCAGCATTGACGATTGGCAAAGTCGCCTGACTGGAGGCCAAGACCTTGTTTTGTAAGAGCTTGGCGGCGCGTTCAGCAGCGAGGTACTCGACCTCGTCGCTTTTCTCGGGAATGACAATGGCCGCTCGGGCGTGGCCACTTTCGACCAAAATCACCGGTTCTCCTGGAAGGTTGTTGCTGACGCGGTTGGACTTCAGCTCGCGCTTGACCCGCGGCGGTCCGACTGGCTTAATTGGGTAGATCGGTCCAAGCGGCTTGTTGTCCCAGATATCGATATTCTCTTCCTCTTGGGCAGTCAGTCCTGGGAGGAGTGCGAACAACAGCAGCAGGATGCCAGACATTGTTTTTAACATACTTCGTGATTCCTTTGAATGCGGTGGAAAAAACGTACAACTGCTATGAGATTCAGGCAAGGTTACTGTTGCAGGCTATAATTATTGAGACCCATCAATACCAGCCTCAGCCAGCTGACATATCCCGCCTGTGACAAAATATGAGGGCATTTTCGAACTCGAATAATTCCTGCGCTGCAGATCGAGTAGATTGGGGCTGTCTGCCTCACTCCGGGGTTGGGGCGTAGAGTTTTTCCTGCAGAGCTGGATTTAGCCGGCAGAGTACTTTTTTCTCTGCCTCGGGCATCCCCCTAAGACGGCGGAGATAGAACGGCGAGATAATCGGTGCATTTTGCACGACTAGTTGGTCGCCTGTAGTCAAACCGCAGTCGCGTGACGAGAGTTCAGATACTAGTCGGAGACGCATTTTCTTTAACTGCTCAGCGCATTGCGGCTCGTCGCTGAGGTTGTGCAATTCTTGCGGGTCGCAAAGCAAATCAAAAAGCTGTTCGCGCCCAGTGCGCGGGAACCAGATATATTTGACTTTCCCGTCAGTTAAATACTGCATCTCCTCATCTGGCGAATAGCAGGAACAGTGTTCGCCGTGAGCATAATCACGCCAAGTACAATTTTTGCCCTGGACAAGCGGTAGCATACTCAACCCGTTCACGGTGTTAGGAATTGTCAGTCCGAGAACGTCAAGGACCGTCGGCATTACATCACGCAGCATCACAGGCTGGTCTGACTCACGGGCGCTGTTGGCCTGCAAGTCCTTGGGCAGCCGCACCAGCATCGGGATATGGGCGGAGGATTCATAAGCATAAGTCTTGCGCCACATATTGTGGTCGCCAAGCATATCGCCGTGGTCGGCAGTAAATAAAATCAACGTGTCATCCAGGATGCCCTGACGGGTTAGTTCGTCGAGCAGACTACCGATGGCACTATCGATGTGCTCGACATTGCCGTAATAGCCAGCCCGGGCTTGGCGGATTTCTTCTTTGCTTTTCACGCCGTGCCAGGCATTGGGCGACTGCGCGACGACCGGGTCATCGTGAATGCCCGCCCAGTCGCCTATCGCCGCTTCAGGTAAATCTTTCTGCAGATACTTCTCAAAATATTTGCCGATAGCGTCATACGGCGAGTGCGGACGCGCGAACGATGTCTTCAGAAAAAATGGCTTGCTCCGGTCGCGGTCTTTCAGGAATTTGCTGGAGCGTTCTGCTGTCCAATTGGTCGGGTGCAGAAAATCCGCTTTGTCGTACGGGCGGCCTTCCCAGCCATTCCAGTCCCGGCCGTCATTTATTCCGTAATCGCCGTCTTTGTGGTCGTTGAACCACTGCTCGTAATCAGAACAAAAGTCTTCATCCTGACGCCGCATTGATTCGTCGAGTTCGATATGGTGAAAGCCATTCAGGCTGCGCTGCGGGTAGAAATGCATTTTGCCGATGCCTTTGCTGTAGTAGCCATTGGCGGCTAATTCGCCGGGCAGTGTATGCGCGAAGTTAGTACCCATCCCGCCTTGACCTTGACCCATCCCAAGGATGCCGGTGTGCCATTGGTCCATACCACTGATTAATTCCGCTCGAGCGGGAATGCAAGACGGGCAAGAACTATAGGCATTGCGGAAGATAGTCCCCTCAGCGGCAATTTTGTCTAGGTTTGGTGTGTCGATGACAGGATTGCCCATACAACCCAGGACATCAAAACGATGCTGGTCAGTCATCAGCAATAGTACGTTATAGCGTTTATTCGTAGTCATTGTTTACGTCCTTTTAGGTAAAAAACATCCGCTAAGTCCACCGTGTCCACAAGGTCCACCGGGCTGTTTAGGTTGTGGACGCTAGTCTAGCCCGATTATAACGAAACAAAGTCTGAAGTAAATGTAACATCTAATTCGGTTTTTTCATTTTCAGAGGATGATTTTTTTGTTATTGATCGCCGATTGGCTTGAATTTGCCCTAACAATTGGAAAAGACGATAATCTGGATTACGTTATACAGTGCTGCTGCAGGCCGAAAAAGGCTGGCAATAGCCACACTATTTATCCGCGAAATGCGTTCTGAGCGCGATAAAACAACCCAGGAAACGAAAACAGTGAAGCTAAATATCTGTTTTATTTGGCGGCAGCCTTGCTCACTGCGGACCTTAAATATTTGCGTTTTGCTGCTGACCGCACTGACGACTCTGGCCGAGGCGAATTCGCGAAAATCCGTCCTGACGCTGCGCGGCATCAATTTGTGTGGCGCCGAATTCGGCGAGAATTATTTACCTGGCATTTATGGCAGGCATTACATCTACCCCACTGCCTCAAGCATCGAATATTTCCTGGCCCGGGGATTGCAGACCATCCGTTTGCCCTTCCGCTGGGAGCGATTGCAGCCAGAGCTGGGCCAGGAATTCACCGCCACTGAACTGAAGCGACTGCAAGACACCGTCAACTACATCGTTGCCGCAGGCGGACGAGTAATTATTGACCCGCACAACTTCGCCCGCTATAACGACGATCTGGTCGGCTCTGACAAAGTCAGCACAGAGCACTTCGCCGACTTATGGAGAAGACTGGCAGAGCTTTTCAAAAATCAGGATCGGGTGATCTTCGGTCTAGTCAATGAGCCGCATGATATTCTCGTCACCTCGTGGCTGGAGGCCGCGAACGCCGCTATTGCCGCGATTCGCGCCACTGGTGCCCAGAATCTCGTGTTGGTGCCTGGGGCGAACTGGAGCGGCGCTTTCTCCTGGCCCAATGACTGGGGCTACGGCTCAAATGCCAGGGTGATGCTCGGGGTAATTGACCCGGCCAAGAACTTCGCCTTCGAGGTGCATCTGTATTTTGACCGCGATAATTCTGGCAGTACTGATTCTGTTATCAGTGAGACTATCGGCCGGGAACGGCTTGTCGGCTTCGCTGAATGGTGCCGGGGGCATAATTTTCGGGCCTTCCTAGGTGAAGTCGGCGCGCCTGAAAGTCCGGCGGGGCTGGTTGCATTGCGAAATACTCTGTTATTTCTGGAAACAGAAGCCCAAGATGTGTTCTTGGGCTGGACATACTGGGCAGCCGGACAATGGTGGCCAGAGGGATATCGCTTTGTCGTACAGCCACAAAACCCCGAGAATCCAGATGAGCCAGAACACCTGCAATTGCAGGCGATGCGGCCATTCCTGCCAGTTACTCATCGGGTGCAGTTCAATTTGACAGCCGAAGGCACTCGCAACGGCGGCGGCGGACTGGTGCAATACGTGACTAATGCGGCTGCCGCCATAGCACCGCTCGTGCAAGCCAGACTAGGCTGGCGCTGTACCGGCTGGGACCTGCCTTTTAACAACCTGACTGGTGACCTGACCGTGACCGCCATCTATGAACCGACAACTTACACCCTGACTTATGCCGCCAGCGAAAATGGCCGGGTCAATGACCAGCCGCAAGTGGTGCAAGTAGTCGGATACGCCAAAGACGGCCTCGCAGTTACTGCGCAAGCAAATCCAGGCTATCGTTTTTATCGTTGGAGCGACGGCAACACCAATGCCAGCCGTAGCGACACGGCCGTCCTCGCTGAGCTGACGGTTACGGCTGAATTCGTGCCAGAACTCAGCCCGGCTAGCAATAACTAGAGCGCAGCGGCAAAAAATTATTTCCCTCGCCGAGCTGTCGCCCTGGTAGCTGGCTGTGCCAGCTGATACCAGCGGTGCGTTTGCTGATTTTTTGCCGCAGAGACGCGTTTTTTCTTGTATTGCTGTCTTTCTCAAAGTATATTATTTACTCTTCTAGCAAAGGTAATCCTTGCTGGTTATCGTTTGCTGCAGGTGAAAGCAGAGCAAAAGAAAGTTTTTTAGATGAATGTGAAAGAACTCCACGTCCAGGATCGTCTCGCCATCGCGGTCACCTCGATGCAGCGTTGCGGTGAGCGCATTTTTCTAGGCCTCACCAGTGGTGCCAATATCCTGGCTGAATACGATACCCTCAGTGAGTCGCTGAGGGTGCATAACGACGTCTTCCCCTGGATTGGCAATCGCGGTTACTGCAGCAAAATCCACAATGCCTTGGGGGCCTTGCCAGATGGCTCGCTAGTAATGGGCGAGGGCAATCATTTTACTTGGGATGGCATCCCTGTGACCGTCAATTACTTCAATCACGAGTTGCCCGAATCGATGTTGCAACGCAAACGCGATCAGGGCTATGCCGATGTCTGTTATACTGATTTCTGCCTCGAGAGCCTGCAGGGCTGGCAGCGCAGCCGGACTGACCGCGGCGGTCGCATCCTGCGCTATTATCCCCAGGAACGCCGGAGTGAGCTGGTCGCTTGGCTGCCGGAATACCTCTATACCCAATCGATGCTGGTGGACAGCGAACGCGAAGTCGGTTTTGGCCACACTATCCCAGACAACCATTTCTTTTTTGTTGACTTCAAAGAAAAACGGCTGCGCGACTTTGGCCGGATCAGCGACTATGCCCACCACAATATGCTGATCACAGCACAGGGACTTTGCTACGGCGCTTGGCTGGACCGAGCTGACCAGACCCTGAAGCTCTTCCGTTTCAATCCGGCTGACGAATCATTCGCCTACCTGAACTCGCAGATTCTGCCCGATATCGGCCCGAAGATCGCCGGGAACCAGGGCGTCGATGAGTGGATCGTTACTCGTAGTGGACGCATTTTTATGGGGACTGTAGCAGAAGCCCGATTGCTGGAGTTTTTCCCCTCGACCGAGACCTTCCAAACGCTGGCAGTCCTCGGGCAAGGCGGGCGGGTTACCTCAATGTCTGAGGATGACGACGGGACTGTCTGGATCACGGCCGGATATCCGCATATGCGGCTCTTTGCCTTTGCACCTGAAGACAACCGCATCCAGGATTACGGACAGGTCAACTCAACCTATCAGCGCTGCTATTTCCATTGCGGCTGCTACCATCACGGCAAACTTTATCTCGGTGAAACAGATTGTTTTTCACCATCATTGCATATCATCGACCTGAAGGAGCTGCGTAATGCCAAAAAACCCCTTTCTGTCCGCGCCTAAGCTGATGAATATGGGGTTCCACTATACGGAACAGTATAGCTTGCGAACCCGGATCAAAGTCATCGGCCTGGTCAACCACGCCTCGCCAGAATGGCGCCGCTGGTACTTGGATTGCCACGAGCGGCCGGCTCTACAGGCGATGCGAGACGCCGGCTACGACTTCGTGGAAATCCATTATCTCTACGGTTACGGCCTGAAAGGCGAAGCCGCCGAAGTCGAGCGCACTCGCAAAATGGTGGCGAATGCCCACGCTGTCGGGCTTAAAGTCACTGGCTACTTCCAGTTTTATTCAGTGCAAGAAGAATTATTTATGCGTGACAACCCCTGGGCGTCTGAGTGTCTGG
>CAZUCG010000046.1:0-11113 GCA_964619145.1 uncultured Lentisphaeraceae bacterium
GCAAGCCAGTCTCCCCCCCCAAAAAAAATCAAGCAAGTTCATTCTTTTGTGTTGGGGTAGTGTAATTATCTGGGTTAGTAAACCGCCCGGTTTATTGGGCATATATTATTTCGGCATTATATTACCTAGTATCGCTGTGACAGTCCGGTAGCAAAAGCACAGAGCTGGCAGTAAATGCCGCTCTGGTTTGCGTATAAAAAGTAGTATCAAATGAGCAAGGTCAGCATCGTAGTCGACAATTTGTCAGCCCGGGATTTGCTAGTCGAGCACGGTTTGGCTCTAGTCATTGACTGTGCCGCGGGAAGATTTTTGTTTGACACTGGCGCGGGAATGGCATTGCTGCCCAATTTAGCTGCCCTCGGCATAGCGACTGATACCTTGCAGCGGGTGATTCTCAGCCACGGGCATTATGATCATACTGGTGGTCTGGCGGCCTTGGTCGCAGTTGTCCCAGATTTGGAGATTTATGCCGCGCCAGGAGTGATGCGACAACGCTATAGTCGTCATCCCGGTAAACCGCCGCGTGAGCTGACGATGCCGTCCGACTGCCGCCAGGCTATGGCCGCCGCGGCCCAATGCTACGAAATCACCTCGTTTACGGAAATCGCCCCGCGAGTTTTTTTGACTGGTCCGATTCCGCGCTTATCGGTTGAGGATTGCGGCGGTCCATTTTTTCTATCTCCGTCTGGTCCGGCCGAAGATTTTCTGTCTGACGAGCAGGCTTTACTACTAGCTGATGGGACGTTAATTCAGGGCTGTTGCCACAGCGGCATTATCAATACCCTGGAATACTGCCGCCAATGTGTTCCACAGATAGCGATAACGACTATCGTCGGCGGGCTACATCTGCTGCATACCACGGCGGAGCGTTTGCGCCTGACTACGGAGTATCTGCAAAAACTTGAGTTACGGCAGTTAATTCTGGCTCATTGTACGGGCGCGGCGGCCGTTGCTCATTTCCAACAACATCTTCACTACCCAGTCCGGCTGGCGCGCTCTGGAGAAACGTATGAGTGCTGAACACTTCATTCGAGAAAGTATTTCCGCCGGCGTTTGTGCCTTGTGAGGTACTTTGCCGAAGGCTGGCTAACCGTTGTCTGAACATCGTCTTAATAATCACCCTTCAGGAGTCTAGTATGAAAGTAGCATTAACAAGTCAAGGTGAGTCACTAGACAGTATTTTAGATACGCGTTTTGGCCGAGCTGCGAAATTTTTATTGTGGGATTCCGAGACTGACTCAATCCGTGTGGTTGACAACAAGCAGAACTTGAATGCGCCGCAAGGGGCAGGTATCCAGGCTGCGATGACGGTGGTTGAACAAGGCGCTGACGCCGTTATTACGGGCCATTGCGGCCCGAAGGCATTTCGTGTTTTGCAAGAAGCCGAGGTCAAGATGTTTCTAACTAAAGCGATTTCTGGGCACGAGGCTTTGCGGCTGTTCAAAGAAGGTAAGTTAGAAACAGTTGCTGAAGCGGACGTCGAAGGACATTGGCTCTGAATAAAGATAACTACAGCCTGCGACTGAGCAAATCAAAACCCCAGACCTGACTTTTTACGCCCGAAGTGAAATTAGTCCATAAATTAACTGACGAAGGAAAATGAATTATGAAAATTGCAATCCCGTTGGCAGAAGGCAAACTGTGTCTGCATTTTGGCCATTGTGAACAATTTGCGATCCTGGATACCGATGCAGACAGTAAAAAAATCCTCAAAGTAGAAAATTTGACCCCGCCCCCGCACGAGCCCGGGCTGTTGCCGCGTTGGCTGGCAGAAAAAGAAGTCAATCTGGTCATTGCCGGTGGAATGGGCGGCCGGGCCCAAGAGCTGTTTACAGCTCAGAATATCAAGGTCTTGACTGGCGCACCTGTCGCGACAGCAGAACAAATCGTCGAGGCCTTCTTTGCTAATAACTTGCAATGCGGTGACAATACCTGCAGTCATTAATATCAGTATTGCGCGACTAAAATAACCTGCAGAGAGGGAACTTTTGGATAATAAAATGGTCTTTGTTGTAATAGGCCGATAATCTAAAATGGGCTCCACCGACGCAGTGTGACTGCATTGCCCAAACCGAAATGTGTTATTAGAGCCGCTGTGAGGTTATTTTATTTTTTCGACGGGGCTGGCCGAATTGGTCAAGCCCAAGTTTATCCTTAACCAACACAAGGAGAGAAGAATGGAAGAGTTAAAGAGCAGTATGCCTTTATTAGGCGACAAATTCCCTGAGTTATCGGTCAAGACCACGCACGGTCCGATGAACATCCCTGGCGATTTAACCGGCAGTTGGTTTGTGCTGTTTAGCCATCCGGCTGATTTCACCCCGGTCTGCACCACCGAATTCGTCGCTTTCCAGAAGCGCTATGATCAATTCCGGGCTCTGGGTTGCAAGTTGATCGGGATGTCCATCGACCAGATATTCTCGCATATCAAATGGATTGAGTGGATCAAAAACGAGCTCAAAATAGAGATTGAGTTTCCGGTTGTGGCCGCTAATGACGCTATTGCTATCAAGCTTGGGATGCTGCATCCTGGTATGGGCACTAACACTGTCCGGGCAGTATATATTGTTGATCCAGAAGGCGTGCTTCGCCAGATTATGTATTATCCGCAAGAAATCGGCCGCAATATTGACGAGATTGTCCGCTCAGTCAAAGCCTTGCAAATTTCTGACCAGGGCGATGTCGCGATGCCTGCCGGCTGGCCCGAGAATGAATTGATCAAGGACAAGGTCATTGTTCCGCCGCCGTCGGATATGAAAACTGCGGCTACGCGCTGTGAGCAGTACGAGTGTTTTGATTGGTGGTTCTGCTACAAAGAGCAAGATAAAAAATAACCCCGCTGGTTGTGTAAGTTGACCTCTGCTCCGCTATGATTTCTGTCTAGCCGGAGCAGAGTTTTGCTGCCGGTATCTGCTGTATTGTGGTCGGCAGTTGTATTGGGACTTACGCCAGTACTCAAGGTCGATCGTCACTGGCGCTTTTTGACAAAGAGGAGGAGTATGTTATTTCAGCAATTCAAGGTCGCTGGGCTCGGCTGTTTTTCCTATCTGATCGGCTGTCCGGCTGCCGGGACGGCCTGCGTCGTTGATCCTGAACGTCACGTCGAACGGTATTTGCAGGCGGCTCAGGAGAACGGCGTCCGCATTACCCATATATTCGACACTCACCTACACGCTGACCATATTACTGGCAGTGGCGAGCTGGCTGCCAACACCGGTGCGACAATTTATGTGCATCCGGGTGTAGAAGCAGGCTATCCACAGCAAGACTTGCACGAGGGTGACAAATTTCGCTTTGGCGCCGCGGAACTGGAGGTGATTGAGACTTTTGGGCATACGCCTAATTCAGTTAGCTTTGCGGTAACTGACCACGGTCGTTCTGAAGACGTATTCGCGCTACTGACTGGTGACCTACTGTTTGTTGGCGATATCGGCCGTCCGGACTTGGCTGGTTCTGATTTATTGGAAGCACAGGTCAAGAACCTGTACGACAGCTTATACCATAAATTGGCTCGTTTCCCCGACTGGGTGGAAATCTATCCTGCCCACGGCGAAGGCTCGTTGTGCGGTCGCGGGATGAGTCCAAAACCAGTCAGCACCTTAGGGTTCGAGCGCCGCAATAACCCGCTGCTGAATAATATGCCGTTCGAGCAGTTCCAGCAGATTATGACCACTGGCTTCCAGGTTCGACCAGATAATTTTGCGGTGATGGTTGCTAAGAATCAGCGTGGTCCGAGTTCCTTGGCTGAAGCTGCGCCATTCACACTGTTGAATATCCAGCAGGTCGAAGCTGCGCTGGCCAAGGGTGCGAAGATTGTCGATACGCGGGTTCCGAGCGCGTTCGGGGCAGCGTACATCCGCGGCTCTGTGAACATCGGCTTAACACCGTCGTCAGTGAACTGGCTGGGGATGGTCTTGCCCGCCGATACGGATATTATCATCGTCGCTGATACAGCGGCTCGTGCCGAGGAAGCCGCCTATATTTATCGTCGGGCCGGATATGACTGCCTGATCGGTTATTTAGGTGACGGCATTAGCAGCTGGGCTGCCAAGGCTAAGCCACTAGATCACCTGCCGCAGTTGACCCCGGCTAGCTTGAAGTATGTCTGTGAAAAATACTCTAACCATCTGGTAATTGATGTACGCTCTGATGGAGAATGGGAATCTGGCCACATCGATGCTGCACTGCATATCCCGATCGACAAGATTATCGCGGGCGATTTTAAGCTGGATAAGAACCAGCATATCACCATCGTCTGCGGGTCCGGCTACCGTGCTAATATCGCGGGCAGTATCCTGAAGTCGTTAGGCTATCAGAAGATATTCAGCCTTATTGGTGGTATGACTGGCTGGGAAGCCTCGCAGAAGGCTTGAGGACTGGATTGGCCCATAAAAAGAGATAGCCCAGATGATTGTAATAGGCGATTTGCGAACTTTGCCGAAAGTCGCGAGTCGCCTGTTTTTTTCTGCCGATGTTGTGGCTTTTGTAAAGACGAGATATTGTTGCTGGCGCAGAGCTAATTATAAAAATGCCCTGGGCGAGGCTGGCAATGCGGATTGGGAGCAAAGATGAAAAATCGTTTGTTTTCACTGATACCTTGGTTGCGGAACTATAATCGCCAAGACCTGCAGGGCGATAGCATTGCCGGGCTGGTGGTGGCTGTGATGCTGGTGCCACAAGCGATGGCTTACGCGATGTTGGCTGGCTTGCCACCAGTGTATGGTCTGTATGCCGCGACATTGCCATTGTTAGCGTATGCGCTGCTAGGGACTTCACGACAACTCGCGGTCGGCCCCGTCGCGATCGTATCACTGCTGGTAGCAGATGCCTGCGCAGGGATGATCAGCTCGGGCGCTGATGCGATTACGCTGGCCGGCCTGGCTGCATTGCTGGCCTTGCTGGTCGGCGGCATACAAATCGGCCTCGGGCTGTGTCGCGCTGGTTTCTTGATAAATTTTGTCTCTCACGCGGTAGTCAGCGGTTTTACTTCCGCTGGCGCCATTATGATTGGCCTCAGTCAAATTAAGCATCTCTTGGGCATTAAGATGTCTGGGGGGCACTCTGCTGTGGCATTAGGCCTGGAAGTGCTGAAGAATATCGGCGATACGCATCTGCTGACTCTGGCCATCGGCGTGACCGCGATAGCAATATTGCTTTTTGCCCGCTATCGGCGCTGGCGGCTCCCAATCACCTTGCCTGTCATCGTAGGGGCAATTTTGCTGACTTGGGGCTTCAATTTGGAAGAACACGGCCTGCAGGCCGTCGGAATCGTCCCAGGTGGACTGCCAGCCTGGCGCTGGCCTGATATTTCGTTGGGCAGCATCCGGCAGCTACTGCCTTCGGCCTTGGTAATCGTCTTTATTGGTATTATGGAGTCAATCGCGGTGGCTAAGTGGATTGCGACGCGAGAGAAATACCGCATCGATGCTAACCGCGAGATGCTGGGACTGGGCTTTTCCAATATAGTCTCGGGGCTATTTTCAGGATATCCGCTAGCTGGCGGTTTCTCCCGCACGGCGGTGAATTATCAGGCCGGGGCACGTACACCCTTAGCGGCGGTGTTCACCGCGGCGCTGGTATTGCTCACGCTGTTGTTCCTGACGCCACTGTTCACTCATTTGCCGAATGCCGTCCTGGCGGCTATAATTATGGTGGCGGTGATCGGCTTAATCGATTTCAAAGAAGCGCGTCATCTGTTTACGGTCAAGAAAGCTGATGGCTGGACGTTTGTGGTTACGTTCCTAGTCACCTTGAGTTTCGGGATGGATAAGGGGCTGCTGGCTGGTATCGCATTTTCTTTGGCTTTGTTTGTGCTGCGTAGTGCCAGACCGCGGCTGGCCATCCTCGGTAGAGTCGGCGAAAATGAATTTCGCGACCTCCGCCGCTATCCTGATGCCGTTACGCAGCCGACGGTGCTGATACTGCGCTTCGAGGCTAGCTTTTATTTTGCCAACGCCGGCTTTGTGGAAGAGCGGATTCGTTCGCAGCTGGTTCAGAAGTCAGCTGTACGTTGGGTATTGCTGGATATGTCGGGTGTCAATGACATCGATGGCGTGGCGGTATCGATGCTGACTGAATTAATGCGTGATTGCGCTCCTACCGGCGTGCAGTTCGCTTTTGCTGGAATGAAGGCCGCAGTCAGAGATATTGCCGAGCGAGCCGGTTGGGAAAATACTCTCGGTGAGCGGATGTATTACGCGAATCTGCCGCAAGCTCTGACAGCACTGCCAAAGCTGGACCTGGAAAAGCCGGAAGCATAAAGAGCAGTGAGTAAACTCTCCATTTTTAGCTGACTCGCCGCAGATTGATGTCCAAGCCGGTAAAATAGTAGCGCAATTATTCTACTGCAGCGCCACTCACGGCGGTCAAAATTTCTGTAAAAGGAGTCATTATATTGTATGGCGTAACGGCGGTCAGATAATATCTCAGCTTTTCGGGGGTAGCAGGCTCCTGCGCCTCGTCAAGGTTAGCACTGAGCGGAACTGGGATTGGGAAAATCAGCTCTTTGCCGGCATCAGCCGAGGTAATTGTAGGCGGCAGGAGCGACATCTTGTGGGCCAGGTACTCGGCGTCTTCGCTGGCGGGTGTGATACCCCAACGCTGGTTTGCGGCAAAGAGAATTTTACCCAGCAATAATAGCGGGTCGGTGGCAAAAAAATTCTTACTGTTTTTGTTTAAGATGGCCACTAGGTGCTGTTCGTTGATAGACTCTGCTTTTAGTGACGCCGGGGCGGCGTAAACTCGCAAGGAGGCATAACGAGCTTTTTGACCATCCCAGTTGACCCGAATTTTCTCCCCCGGCATTTCCCGGGCTTCAAATTGTGGCATCGGCAGGGTTTTGTCGATTCGTTGTTCCAGCCAGGGCAGGGCGTTCAGCAAGGTGAGCATATAAGTCGGGCTGGTAACAGCCCACGAGATGTCATTTTGCCGCCAGAGGTAGTCTTGGGAAAAGAAATTCTGCAGGACGAATTCCCAGGCATCGTAGAGTGCATTCTGCAGCGTCTTTTGCAAGGTGGGGTTATTTTGTTGTGAGGCGATTTGGGCCAGTATTTGTACCGCGGCGCAGGTCGAACCCAAGTCGCTGATATTTTCGCGTTGTTCTTTCCCTAACTTAGCGTCTTGGAAAGCGAAGCGATTCCAGCCCTGGGCTCGGCCGGCAATATTTTGGACGCGGCTGGCGAGAATGCTTTCCAGCAAAGCTTCGGTGTTGGGCAAAAGCGCATTTTGCACGGCCAGCCACGGCGTCTCTTGCTGTGGCAGATCAGCTCTCCGCAGTGATTTAGGGGCGAAGCATTTGCTGGCTACGGCTTGGGTAATGAGTAAGTTCGGTGTACCGCCATTTCCCCAGAGTCCGGTCCGTAAGTCCTGCCAGCGCAACAGTTGGTCGAGCAGGATTTGGCTCCAGCCGTCTTCGAATTCACGGCATTGTTTAAGGATGGTGCCGGTGGCGTGGACATAGCCGAGGTTGGCAACCCCGTATAAGCAGTGGAACCAGTCACGCGTAGCCGTAGAGAGATATTTCTCTAGCCCGGCATTAGTGGTGATATTCGGAGAAGCGTTATTACCATACAGGAAGTTCCATTTTTTAGTCGCGTCGAGTCCGAAAAAAAGATGCAGTGGGAATTCGTCATAATCGGGGTTCGGGGCGCGGCTGCCGGTCACGGTATCTGTCCAAGTGCCGCGGTCTATTTCTTTTTGGGCAGTGATATTTTCCCAAGAGAGGGTGCTGAAGAACGCTTTTCCGCCGCCCAAGTTTTTCAGGGTCAGGTAGAGTCCGCCACCTGGCGGCAATTTGCCGGGTGGCACTAACTCTTCGCCGAAGAGTCCACCCAGGAAGCTATTGCCTTGGTTAATGAAAGTCGACACTGTCTGGTCTTCGTTTTCGTCATCAGCTCTGGGGCTGCTGGTATTCAGGATACTGGGGATGGGTACCTCGATGTAGTAGCAAAACCAGGGGAATGTTCCCCTGGTTTTAAACAGGCTTTCGGAGGTGCTGATGATATTGTCCAAGCTATCCTTCAAGCTAAAAATCAAAGTCGGGGCATTATCCCAGAGACTGCCGGTACCGCAATCTTCGCCTTTGAGCCAAATATAGAAGCGCAATTTTTGCCCCTTCAGGTCAGCCAAATCGCTGAGAGATAACACCGGCCGGGGCAGGACTAGGGTTTGCGGACCAGTTAATAATAAAATAGGGAAGGTCGAATCCTTGATGTTTTTGCACAGTAGGATTTTTTCTTCCGCCAGCCATTGCTTGGCCTCGTCAGTATGATTGAATAAATGCGGCCAAGCAATTGGGGTACCTTTTTCATCACGTTTGCCGTGCATAAAATAGCGCCAGAAATCGCTGGTCTTTGTCGGTGTACCGGTCACCCGTCTCAGCCAGAGGTTGCGGGCAGTCCAGTCGCCGACCTGCACCGCGCTGCCGTCTTGGGCAAAAACGGCTCCTGGTCGGTTGGCGGGGTCAGTTGTCACTGCGTCGGTATCGACATTGGTCGTTTCCTGAGCTAGAAGCGACCAACTTGCAAACACGGCGACGACAAGAGCACAGGATATCCGGCAAGTATCTGACATTGTATCTCCAATAAACGAGCTAGAAAAGCCAAAAAACTATGGGCAAGAAATGCTTGCTGGTTGCTTGCGGTAAAAATTACCGCGGATTCGTCTGATTTGCTGAATTGCTGGCCGCCAGAGCGGCCAAACCATAAAAATACTCATCAAGAGCAAAAAATCAAACCGTGCGGCGAAAATTTCATTTCGCAGTCCATTAACCAGCCGCGCAGTTTTTGAGTACTTGGGCGATTATTTTGGGTTCAGCAGTAATTTCTCGCAAGGGCACAATTTGTGGGCCGAATCTCTGTTGTCGGAAATCACTCTATACCGCTAGTAACGAAATAAAGTCCGGCAAATTCAGGCTTTTAATCCGACTGGATTGCAAGCATCTCCTGTGCTCTGCACTAGTGCCATATCCCCAAGTCGCATAAAGCAGCTGGATGCTGTCCAAAGCCGGCAAACTATCTACCAATTCCAAGGTCGGCAATCGGTCTTCTATAAAAATTATCTCTCGCTGGCCAGCCGAGAGGAATTTTTTGAGTACGACTTCCTTCTTCGGTTGCTGTTCCAGGCCCCAGATTTGTTCTTCGGGGAAATCGATATTCTGTCCTGCCAGCAGCAGTTTAACGAAGCGCTGTTGTTTGGTAGTGATAATTGCCAGCTGTTTTTTGGCCAGAGCCTGCCCCAAAGCCTCAATAACTCCGGGATAAAAACGATGTGTTTGCAGCCAGCTGGTATTATCGTGTTCGATCCAATGGTCACGGCAATCGCCAAAAAGACGTTTGAGTTCTGCTGGACCGAGGTTGATTTCCTGCATCAGCCGTGCCAGGTGTTCGTTTAAGTGCTCGCTGAAGGCCGTTAAAGCGAGTTTTTCCTGCAGCATTTTCAGCATCAGGATAGACTGATAGCCGGTTTCCAGAAATGGCCGTATTTGGCAAAAGGCAGCGATGGTTTCCGGGGGCGCGTCCGTGCCGGGGAACAATTCTGGCCAGATTTGTTGTGCGCAACGCCAAGCGCTAGCGGCGGTCTCAGCCGCGCTGTCACAGATTACGCCATCAAAATCCAACGCTAATAAAGCCATACTACTAGGTCCTATAACCGTCAATGGTGTAGTGGGTTATTCTTTTTGCCGAGAAGGCAGAATTCTCTTTGCAGTAACCCCGCGAGAGTTATTTGTCGGTACGAAAAGGAGAAGCGGGGAAGCCCTCGCGGTTGTACAGGTTGGCATTGCCTGGGAAGCGAGCCCAGGCATAGCGCACTTCGCGCGGCTCGGGTACGGCAGCCGACCAGACCAAGACGCTGTCGCGCTCAACGACGGCTTCCGCCCAATAGAACTTCCCGTCTTTACCGGCGATTGCGAAGCTGCCTAAATTATCACCGTGGACTTTTAGCCCATTGTCGGCATTCTGGAAAAAAATCCGGATTTTGTCATCTTCGCGCGATTTCCGCAAATACAACGGCCCGGCTGAAATGGGCTGATAGCCATAGCATATCCGCTCTGCCTCGCGGGCCAAACGCAGTCCCAGTGGTTTCTTGTTGGCAGGGTGGATATCAGAGTGATCACCGACGTCTATACTGACGGCCATACCAGTGTTGTGCTCTTTAAGTAAGGCCGCCTGGGCTTCCCGCAAATACGACCAGTCGTCATCCTCCGGATCACGCAATTGCCAGAAATTATCAGCTAGGCGATTTTTCGGGCTGGGCTGTTGATAAGCGGCTAGTTGCACTAACACGAACGCCAAATCGCGGTCTTGCCAATGCTGCCGCCAGTCATTCAGTAAGGCCTGCTGCAATTTAAGATATTTCCGATGCTGACCGGTGTTGGACTCGCCCTGGTACCAAATTGCCCCGCGGATAGGATAGCGGGTCCAGGGCGCAAGCATCGAATTGAATAACGTGGTGGGGAATTTCGCTGACGAGGCATCTGCAATCTTGGCCGGCCGGGCCGGATATGAATTGGCTGCGAGGGTAAATTCGACCGCGAATTTCCAGTCGCCGCTCAAGCTGATACGGGTATCCTCTTCGCCACGGGGGCGGATAAAAAGCGCTTCTGTCGGCCCAGTCATACCAAATGCACCGCTGTAATTCACGAGCTGGATGGCGATAGTATTAACTTGCCCGGCCTTGACCTTCTTTGCTGGCAAAACATAGACCCGGGGTTTTTCGTAATAGAGTGGCTCCTGAGAACCAGTCTGACCTAGTAGTTCGCCATTGAAATAGGAGAAATCGCATTCATCGATGGCACCTAGTCCGACTTCTAAGTCAAGGCCCTGCCAGCCGACGGGGATTGTAATTTGCCGACGGTACCAATAGACGCCGGGAGAATTCAAGGTCAAGGGCGTAGGTACTTGTACTGTCTGCCAAGAGCTAGCAGCATAATCGGCGTGGCGGTACTCTTCTGCCTTGGTAGATTTTTCTCCGCCGAGTGCTCGGAAAGCTTGTTCCCATTCTTCCTGCTCTTTGCGTTCACGGGCAGAGACCGTGCCCTTATTCAACAACAGGTCATCCATAATTGCCAACTCTTCGGTCAAGCCGGCCTTGACAAAGCCTTGCCGACTCAGCC
>CAZUCG010000047.1:0-11009 GCA_964619145.1 uncultured Lentisphaeraceae bacterium
CTGCCGCCTCTGGCGGCAGGCTGGAGGAAGGGAGGAGGGTTTTTGGTGGTGTATCAGGTTCCCCAGGGTAGCCGGCCTAACGGCCGGCAACCCTGGGCTTTGAAGAATACTACCCCTACCGGGGTAGTTTGCCGCTCAATGCTGATCAGGACGAACAATGTTATGCAGCCGTTCACAGGTTAATGCCGATTAGTGCGAACAATGTTACGCAGCCGTTCACAGGTTAATGCCAATTAGTGCGGACAATGTTATGCAGCCGTTCACAGGTTAATGCCGATTAGTGCGAACAATGTTACGCAGCCGTTCACAGGTTAATGCCAATTAGTGCGGACAATGTTATGTAGCCGTTCAGTGTTGAATACGAAGATAAATTCTTCCCGTGCTACTATTTCCTAACTTCTTGCTTTTTGGAAAAGATTTTCTGCCAGTATTTCACAACAAGAAAATCCATTCCTACCCTGTCCACAAGGTCCATCGTGCTGTTAGGTTGTGAACGCTAGTCCACCTTAAGTAAAACCAAAACGGCCCGCCAATTGGCGGGCCGTTTTGGTTAGGGACGCAAATACTTACCGGTCAGATTATTTCGGGCAGTATTTGGTATGCAGGAGTTCGTGTGCTTTCTCGCTGTTAGGCTCGCCCAGGAAATCCTCATAGATCTTGATAATCGAGGGATTCAAGTGCGACTTCCGGATCGGCAGCCCGGCATCAGCACGATAGATAGCGTCTTTACGGGCTTCCAAGATACTGGTATTGCCGTTATAAAAAGGCTGGCCACCGCCGTTGATACAACCGCCGGGGCAGGCCATAATCTCGATGGCGTGATAACTCGCTTCCTTGCGCTGAATTTTCTCCAACAGACGACGCGCATTACCTAAGCCAGACACAACCGCGGCTTTCAAATCCATACCAGCGATGGTAATCGTGGCTTCTTTTACGCCTTCCAGGCCCCGGATGGCGTGAAAATCGATAGCGCCCTTGTCTTCGCCTTCCAACTTGGCGGCGATAGTCCGCAAAGCGGCTTCTAAGACCCCGCCGGAAGCACCGAAGATGACCCCCGCGCCACTCGATTGTCCCAGTGGGTTGTCATATTCCTCATCCGGCAGACGGTCGAACAGAATTCCGGCTTCCTTAATCATCGCGGCCAGCTCACGGGTAGAGAGCACGAAATCGACATCAGGGACCTCATTATTGGCGAATTCCGACCGCGCGGCTTCATACTTCTTAGCCAAGCAGGGCATAATTGAGACCACGATTAGGTCGGCAGGATCGACACCAATCTTATCGGCATAGTAGCTCTTGGCAATGGCGCCAAACATCTGCTGCGGTGATTTGGCAGAAGAGGGTAAATTCAGCAAGTCCTGGAACTGATGCTCAAAGAAATTCACCCAGCCCGGGCAGCAACTAGTTAGAATCGGCAGATTCTCACCGGTCTTAAGACGCTCCAACAGCTCATAGCCCTCTTCCATAATCGTCAAGTCAGCCGACCAATCGGTATCAAAGACCTTGGCAAAGCCCAGACGACGCAAAGCAGCGACTAATTTGCCCGTGCCAATCGAGCCGGGCGGCATAGCAAATTCCTCGCCAATAGCGACTCGGACAGCCGGCGCGGTCTGGACGATAACCGTCTTACTGGGATCATTCAATGCTTTCCAGACATCTTCGCGGTAGCCAATTTCGGTCAAGGCACCGACCGGGCAGGCCTGTACGCACTGCCCACAGAACACACAAGAGGTATCTGCCAGAGGTTTGAAATCCTCGGGGGCGACAGTGGAATTGAAACCGCGGCCAACCCCGGAGAGCACACCGACTGTCTGAATCACATTACAGGCGGTCTCACAACGACGGCACATAATGCACTTGTTCAAATCACGACGGATGGCAGAACTGCTGCAATCGACAGCGAAATTCGATTGCAGGCCAGGGAATTTAACGCGGTCGATATTGAATTCGTGAGCCAATTTTTGCAAAGTACAATCTTGATTCTTGTGGCAAATCAGACAATCGGTGGGATGGTTTGAGAGCAGCAGTTCAAGGACGGTCCGACGGGCTTTGATGGCGCGCAAGCTATTGGTATAGACTTCCATACCTTCCATAACTGGGGTACAGCAGGACGGTGCCAAGTTGGGCCGACCAGCGACCTCGACTACACAAATACGGCAGGAGCCGCTGCGATGCTCAACATTAAAACAATCCAGCTTGATGTGACACAAGGTAGGAATCTTCAAGCCGAGCTTCTCGGCAGCTTCCAAAATGGTCGAGCCGGCCCGGACTGACACAGGGTAATTATTGATTTTCAGATTGATCATATCTTTTCGAACTCCTCTAGTTGAGGTCTATTACATAATGCTCACAAGTTTTACACCTGCCGGCGCCTCACGACAGCGGCTGATGCCTGATTCGACATCCGCGGCGGATGCCATCACTTCTTGATATCGATAGCCTGAAATTTACAATTTTGCAGACAGGCACCGCATTTAATGCACTTGCTTTGGTCAATGTGATGGCGAGTCTTGGGAGACCCGCTGATGCAAGCCACGGGGCAATGGCGAGCGCAGAGGCCGCAGCCGATGCATTTATCGTTAATGCTGTACTGCAGCATAGCCTTGCAGACACCAGCTGTGCAGCGATGTTCATAGACGTGAGCATTATATTCATCGGCGAAATTCGCCAATGTGGACAGCACTGGGTTCGGGGAAGTCTGTCCCAGGCCGCAAAGCGCGGTATCCTTGATCACCACCGCCAATTCACGCAGGTCCTGCAGCATTTCCGGTGTGCCCTGCCCTTCACAGATATTGGTCAGGATTTCATAGAGCCGGCGGTTGCCAATCCGGCAAGGCGTGCATTTACCGCAAGACTCATCGACGGTGAATTCGAGGAAGAAGCGGGCGATATTGACCATACAGTCGTCTTCGTCCATCACAATCATACCACCAGAACCCATCATCGACCCGAGGGCCTTCAGGCTTTCGTAGTCAATAGCCGTATCGAGGTCCTTGGCCGTGATGCAACCGCCAGACGGGCCGCCAGTCTGCACCGCTTTGAAATCGCGGCCAGCGAAAATTCCGCCTCCCAAGTTAAAGATGATATCTCTCAAGGCGGTACCCATCGGCACTTCAACTAGTCCGACGTTATTGATCTTACCGGCCAAGGCGAAGACCTTGGTACCGGGTGAGCCGACAGTACCGATAGTCTTGAACCAATCCGCGCCTTTGCGAATAATGGCGGAGACGTTGGCTAAAGTCTCGACGTTATTGACTACTGTCGGGCGCTTCCACAAGCCTTGCACCGCTGGGAATGGCGGTTTGAAGGTCGGCTCGCCACGCTTGCCTTCGATCGAATGGATCAACGCGGTCTCTTCACCGCAAACGAAAGCACCAGCGCCGTATTTGAGTTCGATAGAGAAATTAAATCCTGTACCCAAGATATTCTTACCCAGCAGGCCGGCGGCCTTGGCTTGGTCGATGGCGATACGCAGGCGCTTGATGGCCAGCGGGTACTCAGCCCGGATATAGATAAAACCAATTTCAGAGCCAATCGCATAACCGCTGATAGCCATAGCTTCCAGAACGCTATGCGGGTCGCCCTCCAGTACCGCGCGATCCATAAAGGCACCGGGGTCGCCTTCATCGGCATTGCAGACCACATATTTTATGCCTTTGGGCTGGGCAGCCGCGAATTGCCACTTCTTGCCGGTCGGGAAACCTCCGCCGCCACGGCCGCGCAAACCAGCTGCCAGGACTTGGTTCGAGACTTCTTCAGGCGTCATTGTGGTCAGGGCCTTCGCCAAGGCCTGATAGCCGTCTTGAGCGATATAGTCTTGCATCCGCTCGGGGTTGATGCAGCCAGTATTGCGCAAGGCGATGCGAGCTTGCAACGCGCCGTCGGTATTTTTCTCATCTTCAGGATAATACCAGGAGCGCTTGACCGTCATCACCTTCTCGGCGGCTTTCTCCATCCCGGCCGCCAAAATAGCTGGGACTTGGTCAACAGTCACTTTGCCGTAAATAATAGTTTTACCAGCGGCGTCTTTTAGTTCAATACTCGGTTCACAATAGCAGAGTCCCATACAACCGACATCGATCACCGCGTATTTATCGGACCAGCCTTTGGCGGCGATTTCGCTCCGCAAAGCTTCGCCGATTGGCCCGCCACCTGCAGCCAAGCCGCAGGTGCCCAGCGAGACACTGATTTTTATCTTGTTACCGGCATCACCTTTGAGGATGTCTGCCTTCACAGCATTGAGTTCAGCAAGGGTCTTAATCATCATTTTTAGTTCCTTTCTTTCAATCCTTGCAATCAGCAATGATGTTCTTGACCATAGCGGAAGTGACTTTGCCGTAAACACGGTCATTGACCATCACTACCGGAGCGAGACTGCAAGCACCGACGCAACGCAGTACACCGAGGAAATAACGACCATCGGGTGTGGTCTCGCCTTCCTTGATCTTAAGTTGCCGGGTAAATTCCTCTACCAGCTTATCGGCACCTTTAACAAAGCAGGCGGTGCCGCAGCAGATGTTGATTTTAAACCGCCCAATCGGCTTATCAGTAAAATATGAATAAAAACTAATCACGCCATAAATCTCAGAGCGGGTAATCTTCAGGCGGTCAGCTATGACTTGCTGCACTTCTTGGGGGAGGTATTTGAAAATGCCCTGCGCCGTATGCAGTGTCTCAATCAAACAAGCACGGTTGCTTTCCACGTCGTCTCCGAGAGGAAGGCCATCAATGAAAGCCGTCAGACTGGCAGTCTTCTCTGGCTCCAGCCGGAGTAATTTTTCCAGAGCGCTTTCTCTTTCTTCGCAACAGCTACAACTCATGATACCTCCAACAGATATTTACTACTATCATAACAAGCTGAACTCGACAAATAAATGCCTGTCAAGTTCTAGACCTAAAAATGCTTTGGGAGAAAACAAAATGTATTGCCAAATTGTTTTTTTACAAGTAAGATCAGTAAAAATCAAGGCATCTCGCTGATAATACTGGCCATCTCGCCAGACAGCTGCAAAAGTGTGTCACGGTCGAGCTAGGGCAGCGCAAGATATTTACACTTAGCCGGTTAACTTTCCAGCTTACAGCTCTGGCAAGTGGAACAGCGGCCTGACTAATGCGGTAAAGGAAAGCAATTCTCGTTTATTCTTGCTTCGCTCATTTGCGAAACAGCAAATCCGGGCTAGATTAAGTACGTCGTCAAGAGAAAAGAGAGCTGTTCACGGCTGAGCAGTAATTTGTTTTTCTGGCCGGCATTACTTGACAACTAGATATATTTTTGCCCCGGCTGAATGTTCCTCCTTCCTTCCCTCCTCCTCTCTTCCCAATTCAGTCCGGGGCATTTTATTGCCGTGGATAGAGCTCGAGAGAATACGCAGCACTAGCGATAAACCATTGCGCAGGCGTTATTTTGTCCAGCGCTGGGCGATTTGTTCGCAGATGCGTTCGGCGGTTTCATCTTTGGAGAGCAGCGGCAGGGCTTCTTTGTCGCCGTTGCGAAAAAACAAGGTAATGCGGTTAGTGCTTACCGCGAAGCCGCAGCCAGGTTCCCGAATATCGTTGGCACAGAGAATATCGCACTGCTTGCTTTGCAATTTGTGCCGGGCATTCAATTCCAGGTCGTTACTCTCAGCCGCAAAGCCCACCAGGAAGGGCCGTTCCGACTGCTGGCCGATAGTAGCCAAGATATCGGGTGTGCGGCGCAGCAGCAGTCGCATACCCTCCGCGCCCTGCTTCTTGATTTTTTCTTCCGCGTATGTATTGGGGGTAAAATCGGCCACCGCGGCGCACAGTATGGCTACCTGGGTAGTGGCGATTTCAGCCAGCGTCGCAGCGTGCATCTCCTGCGCGCTGCGCACCGCCAAAGGATGGATATTAGGGTGCGGATAGACGGCATCCGCCAGCGGGCCGTGAATCAACCTGACTTGCGCGCCACGCCGCGCCGCGGCCTTGGCCAAGGCCATACCCATCCGTCCAGTCGAGCGGTTGGAAATAAAGCGCACGGGGTCGATATCCTCGATAGTCGGCCCGGCCGTCAGCAAAACGCGCACTCCGGCGAGATTCTGGGGAATAATTTCTGTTAGTACGGCCTCCAGGCAGTGCTCTGGCGAGGCCAAGGCGATTTTGCCCATTGCTCCTAAATCGCAGCGCTCGTCGCCGGGCAAAATCAGCTTATGCCGCTCCGGCAAAATATCAGCGAATTTTTTTGGCAGCTCCTCTTGTTCGTCGCCGGGCAACAGCGCCGGTGCCAAAAGCCAGCTGTGTTTACCGGTCGGCTCACTCTGAGCCAGCAATTCCAGCAATTGGGCCGAGGCCGGCGCTGCCAGTCTGACATCTGCAGCCTGGAGTTCTTCGTCGGTCAGGCTCTCGAATGCCCGGCAGGGGAAGCCGGAGAATGCCGACCAGGCATTGACGGTCTGGAAGAGCAATGCCGAGGCAGTCGGGAAGACCCGCACCTGTAGCCCGTTTTGTCGAGCTAGGCGCAGGAACTCCAAGGTCTGTCCCAGCACAGCGGGGCCATCGACTACGAGCAGGACACGTCCTGATATCTTGCTAGTCACAGTCACGCGCTCCTAATCCAGCTTCTTCATATATGCCAAGCCCTCCTGGCAACGCGATTCAGCTGGCAGCTGCTCGCGAAAATCTTCCAGGCTGATAAAGCCTTGGTAATTAAGCTTTTTCAACCAGCGGAACATCTCCGGGAAGTCATAGAGGCCACTCGCCATAGAGCACTTCTCCCATTTCCAGCTCGTAGTGCCGTTAGCATCAACTTCACCGGCAAGTGGATAATGTCCTGCGACGTGACAATGGGCAAGATAATCACCCAAGAGTTGCAGGGCGATTGCCGTAGTCTCAAAGCCGTCACTGACTATATTATTGGGGTCGTAGATAAAACCGACATCAGCTGGCGAGAAGTTACTCAGAATGCGATAGCCCAACGAGGCGCTGGAATGGATAGTGCCGGCGTGCGCTTCCATAATAAGCTTGACGCCTGAGCCACGACTTAATTCCAGACAACGCGCCAAGCCGGCCACAGTCTCGCCGTAGATAGCTGCATAGTTGTCCGTATCCTGGCGGGTGAAAGCGGCCGCTGCAGCGACCCGCATCGCCTTTGCTCCACAAGCGACTGCGCCCTCCAGGATGCGCTTGAATTCTTCCATCTCCGTACAGCGCACATACGCCGCCAAAGACGGCAGTTGCAACCCGTAATCGCCGAGGACTTGACGGACCTCGCTGGCACGAGACAGCAAGTTCTCTGGACTGAGGTCATTCTTGTGCGCACCCCAAGAACCCGGCTTGCTGTCCTCAGGATTGCAACGGACGCGCAATTCGATGCCATCGTAGCCGAGGCGGGAAAGTAGCTGGGCCTGCCCCTGCAAATCAAGGTCCGGCAAACTTACGGTGGTAACACTGTACTTCATAGTCTGTTCTGCTCCTTAAGAAGTTACGATAAAAAAGCCGGCCGCCCAGACTTCAAACTGTACAGCCGGCATTTGAGCCAAAATAGTGAAAAAGCATCCCCCGATTGTCTTCAGGGAGTTGAAGAGGAAGTTCCTGCTGGGACCCAAGTTGTATTGACAAATTCCGGATCGACATCAAAAACATCATGAATCAAGGCATCAGCATCATCCCAATTCATATTGAAATAGCAATTGACAGTATACCAAGAAGCATCAGAACCATCGGTTGCACTGCCCTTACCAGTAATACCCTCCACGTGATTGTCACCAAACAGTACATTGCCATATTTCAAAGTATGGTTTTTATCCTTATCTCGTACCATACCCATCTCGGAGTTGTAATCTGTACTGGCCAAGCCGGCAAAATACAGATAGCTGCAGGATTTTTCATCTAGACTCGAAACATCAGCTGCTTTTGTGTCTTTGGTGCTACGGCAGATAAAGACTTGCGGTGATTTGAGGTAATCATATTCTCCAAGAGTTTTCAAGTCTGCGGCATCGTGTGCCGGTTTATCACCATAGACTGGGGTCATATTGCGGTTATCATTAGAGTACATCATAATCGCCAGACCGATTTGCTTGAGTTGGTTGGTACAGTCGGCACGGTTAGCAGATTCGCGCGCTTTCTGCAGGGCCGGCATCAGCATTGCCGCCAGGATGGCAATAATACCGATAACCACCAGCAACTCTACCAGGGTGAATTTCTTCATCATAAGGACTCCTTTACAAGTATTTATAAGACAAAACATTGTGGGTACTACTTAAAAACGGCTGCCGGACAGCTTTTATTGAGCAGCCGGCAGCAGATTTTACGAAACAGCAGCTGCGGGTGAGTTATGCGACTACGCCTTTTTTTCGAGCCAAGTGCCGTTCGTGGGCATTCAGCGGCAGCTGGGCCAGGACCGCGCCTATCTGCTGCGGGTAGTCCCAGCGTCGCAGGACGCCGGCCAGAAAAATGCGAAAAACTGGATCAGCTCGCACGAACACCTGCGTGGCCTTCAAGCAAGCTTGCAATTCCCAGTCAGGGTCTTCGGCGATAGTCCGCAGAATCCGGGCAATGCGCTGCCGAGACGCCTCATTGTGTTCGCCGATATTGACCAAAGCGGTCAAAGCGTGGGTATGGTACTCGAATTTGGGCTGGATATCTTGATCAGCCAAGATGCTAGTCAACAGGTCAATAGCATCGTTGTCGGCCATCCGCCCCAGCAGATATACCGCGACATAGCCACGCGGGTGGTTGTACCTGCGGCCATTCTGCGGAGTATATTCATCACGCCCACGAGCCATCTTGCGCAAATCCGGCAGACAAATATCGTCACCTAGCAAGGCCAAGGCAAACGCTGCGTGGCAGCGCAAATTCGAGCCGATCTCGGCCGCCTGACAGCAATCGCGCAATAGCGCCCGCTGATTGTGTCGGTAGGCTGACCAAATCGCACTACCGGGGCTATCCGACGCAAGGCCGAGCAAAATCTCGTCAGCGGTCAAATTCCAGATAGCCGCATTTTCGTGCAACGGCGAGGGAATTTCCGTCAGGCCGGCGGCCAACGGCTCGGCGATCGGAATTGCCAGCAAGTCCGGCTGCTGCTGCTGACTGGCCAAGGCCGCCAGGGTACCAGCCACTTCGCCGATGCGCCCGACGTGGCCATTCATCCGGATGGCCTGTCCCAAGTCGTGATCCACTCCGAGATGACGCCCTGCCAGCAGCAGACCGCGCTTGTTTTCAGGGACCAGATTGCCGCGGTAGATGGGGAACCACAACTCGGCTCCCCAGAACGACACAGCGAGCATCCAGTCCTGGAAAGCCGGACTCTCCAGAGCCATATCGTTGACGTGGGTATCAAGATTGCTATGCGCATAACCGATAATATCGTCAGCCGGCAGCTTATCGGCAAAAAAGTCAGGCAAGGTCGAGTAGTGCTCGGTCTCCACGTGCACGCCCTCGCGAATCCCGACGATATCGGCAGGGACGAGGCGTTGGCAATTCTCGGAGCTGTAATCAGCCATCAAATGCACGCTACTTGACTCGAGCAAGGTCTGCGAATAACTCGTCGGGTCGTACTGGTCGATGCGGCCGGCATCAAAATTAAGTGTGTGCACATCATTATCTCTGCAGACCAGACAACTGTTAGTGAAGGTATTAAACAAGCCGTCGCTCTCGCGGCCGCTGTTAACTTGGCACCCGGCCAAGAGCGCGATGCTGGCTTCTGCGGTCGCATCGATGGTCACCCAGGCCTGTGCTTGCTGGCAACCAGCCTCATCGCGCCAGCACACGCCACGCACCCACGACTCATCCTGTAGGAGCTTATACACTACCGCGGAATAGATGATTTCCACGCCAGCCTTCAGCAACTCTCTCTCCAGAACGAACTTGCGTCCTTCGATATTAACTCCCAGAGAATGCACGGCCGTATAATCTGCGACCTGCTGTTCAATTTCTGCCGTCAGTCCGTAAGGTGGGCGATTGCCGTAGAATCCACGAATGCCACCGCCGCTCTGGGTGCCACCAGGATAAGTATTGCGTTCCAATGCTAAGACCTTAGCGCCTTGTTTGGCGGCCGCCAAGGCAGCGATGGCACCAGCAGTGCCTAGACCGACCACAATAATATCATATACAGCAGTAGAATGCATTTTAGCAATGTTGGTGGTTAACATTATAGCGCTCTCCCCGCGCAAATACCGCGATCCAAAGCAAGCACCGGGTTAGCCGCACCAGGCCAGGCGAAATTGGTAGCCAGCAGCAGCAAGCGGGCACCTAACAACACCGACGCGCGCTGATCCCAAGCTGTGTGGTAGCGCTGCCGGGCCTCTGGCCAGGATGCCTCAGCAGGCAGGGCTAAGCGCAAATAAGCCTCCCCCTGTCGGCTAGAATTGCGCAAAAAGAATGGGCCGTAATCGCCATCCGCCAGCGGCCCCACCAAACTGACAATGCCAGTCAGGGTTTTTTGCGGCGCGGTGGTACTCGGCAAGGCGTTGATAACTCTGGCGGCCCGGATTTCCCGCGGTCCATCCACGCCGACGACCAGTAGCCGATCGCCAGCTTGCTTAATAACCGAGCAGGAGAATTCGATCTCCAGTTGCTGGGCCAGGCAACAGGCCGAGAGAATCGGCGAGAAGGCGGCCACAGCAGCCTGGCCTGCGATATTAAGGCCTTTGCGGCGACGCAGTTCTTCTTTGCAGACACGCGCTTCTGCCGTCTGCAACGGCGAATCCCAGTCATCACCAGGATTCATAGCCAGAGAAAATTCCGCTCCTGTCAGGATGGACGGCTCCAGGATTTTGCCGCCGGCCGGCATCCCGATAGCTAGTCCGCAGCCATAAAAACTGGCACCGATGATAATCGTATCATAGCTTTGCATTTTGTCATTCCAAAAATATCTACACGATTCAGAAAAAAGAAAAATTGGGAGAAATTCAACTACCAAACAGTCATCGCAAGCGCGCCTAATGCAGGCTGCAGGGCAATACTCGTTACTTGAGGTGGGTGTATTTCTTAAAGGCGTATGGGACGAATGGGACGAATGGGACGAATGGGACGAATGGGACGAATGGGACGAA
>CAZUCG010000048.1:0-10923 GCA_964619145.1 uncultured Lentisphaeraceae bacterium
TGACAATTGATAAGTCGCTCCAGAATGATATATTAAAAACATAATTCCCTTTACAAAGCCCGATGTTTCCGTGCTGCATTGCAGGTAACAATGGCGGGCTTGGCGTCAGTAATCTAATCTTAAGGTGTTGTTATGATGGATATTGCCGACCGTAGAGAGATTTTTTGGGATAACTATGTCGTGGATGACGCCGGCACAGACGCCACCGTGGTGCTGCAGACACCAGTTCGGCAGGAGGCTGTGTTAGTCCACGACCGACCCTGGGAAGGCGATGGCTGCAACTACCACAACCTATTCTGGGATGACGACCGGTACCGGATGTACTACCTGGGCTGGGAAATGCTGTCCAAAGATAAAACGAGCCATACAACCGCAGGCATCCGTGTTTGCTACGCGGAAAGCACTGATGGTCGTCATTGGAGCCGTCCCGACCTCGGATTGTATGAATTCGAGGGCTCGCGAAACAACAATATCCTGTTTGACCCGAAGGGGTTCCGCTTTGACAACTTTATGGTTATGCGCGATGATCATCCATCTTGTCCGGCAGCGGAACGCTACAAGGGCATCGCGCGTTACACAGACCGGTCACTGTGGTGTTTCACTAGTCCAGACGCCATTCATTTCCGTCCCGGCTGGCTGCTGTTCGACCAGCAACAGGGCTACTATGATTCTCTTAATGTTGCCTTCTGGCATCCGGAGACGAACCTATACCACTGTTTTTTTCGCAGTTTCCACAAAGCCGGGCCCGATACAGAAAAGGCAACAGTCCGGGACATCCGACATACCGTTTCTCATGATTTTAGAACCTGGAGCGAACCACAGCCACTTCTTTTCAGCGACGGACAGGACTTCGCCTTATATACCAACAATGTCATCCCCTGCCCGCGACTGCCGCATCTGCTGCTTGGCTTCCCAACCAGATATGTCGAACGTCCAAGCTGGACCGACTGTTTTGATCGTCTAGCCGGAGCCGAGAAACGCAGTCAGCGCTGCCAATGCCATCCGCGCTATGGCTTGGCTATCACGGACGGCATGTTCATGTCCTCGCGCAATGGCCAAAGCTGGCATCGGTTTCCTGAAGCCTTTCTGCGGCCAGGACCAGAACGAGCGAATAACTGGGTTTATGGCGATTGCTATCCAGCCCGCGGACTGCTGACAACGCCGGGACGCGATGGCAGCGACGACGAATTGTCTATGTATCTGCCGGACAACCACTGGATGAGTGAGCCAGCTGTACTGTATCGACATACTATCCGGCAAGAGGGTTTTGCCTCGTATCACGCGCCTGCAGACACCCGGCGGCTACTCACCAAGCCGTTGCGGTTTGATGGTCGACAAATGCTCATCAATTTCGCCACTTCGGCCTGGGGATCAATCCAACTCAAGTTGATCGCCGACGATGACCAATGTCTGGAAAGCGGAGAACTGTTCGGCGATAGCATCGACCGAATGGTGGATTTTAAAAATGGCAGGGTCGCGGACTGGTGCGGAAAGTCGGTTCGGATGGAAATCATAATGCGCGACGCCAACGTATTCTCCTTTCAGTTTCAGAAAGACTAAAGCCCAACCGGATGAGATTGCCCACACGGCATTGAAACTGCTTGCAGCTTGTATACTCCAGCGAGCCGCCACCGGGCGCTGCTAGGCCCATAAAATAAAGCTTTTCCTGGCAAATTATGACATCTCTCAACCGGGGCTTTTTATTTGGGACATTAAGCAAATATTATATTATTGGCCGCTCTGGTCCTGTTGCCCGGCAGCCATTGCCAAAGACGCGGCCTGCATCTCTGCCAGGAGGGCCGGCAATAATTCATTTTCTGGCAGGGTCTTAACAACCTTCCCGTGCTTGAATAATAACCCTTGACCATTGCCGCCGGCGATGCCTATATCCGCATCGCGGGCCTCCCCAGGACCATTGACCTCACAACCCATAACGGCAATCTTCTTCCAGGGGAGCTTCCGGCCAGTCGCAATAAATTTTGCCAGCTCATCTTCCACGGCATTGGCCAGGGCGAATAAGTCGATTTTGGTACGCCCGCAAGTCGGGCAGGAAATCAATTCTGGCCCTGCCTGCCGCAAGCCCAGTGCCGAGAGTATGCGCACCGCAGCCCGGACTTCCTCCTCCGGTGGAGCAGTCAAACTGACCCGGATGGTATTGCCGATGCCTTCCAAGAGCAGACTGCCGATACCGATGGCGGATTTCACGACGCCGTAGCTGGCCGTGCCAGCTTCGGTCACGCCGAGATGCAACGGGATATCCGACTGGGCCGCGAATTGCCGGTTGGCCGCGACAGTCAGCCGCAAGTCAGAGGCCTTCAAGCTGACTTTCAGCGCCTGGCAGCCCTCGGCAGTAAAAAGTCGGCAGTATTCCAAGGCACTCTGCACCATCGCTTCTGCCGTCCGACCATATTTCTCTTCCAGCGCGGGTGCCAGACTGCCCAGATTGACGCCGACTCGCACTACCACTTTGGCCGCCGCCGCCGTCCTGGCAATCAGCCGGACTTTCGCCTCATCCTTGATGTTGCCGGGATTGATCCGAATGCCGGCAGCACCGGCCTCGAGCGAACCTAGAGCGAGGCGATAATCGAAATGGATGTCCGCGATTACCGGAATCGGGCTACGCGCACAAATCTGCCGGAAAGCCGGCAAGACGGCGGCCTTCGGCACTGCCAGGCGGATAATCTCACAACCCAGCTGACTGAGACGGTCGATCTGCTGCAGCGAGGCCTCCACATCGCCAGTATCGGTGTTGCACATACTCTGAATCGACACAGCGGCAGTGCCGCCAATCGCGACAGAGCCCAGATTGATGCTTCGTGTTTGCATATATTTTTATCCCTGAAGAAGATGTTTTCTAGTGCGGGAAAAGCCCTGCTGCTGGCAATTATCAACAGGCGAGCAACTGCGACCAAGTCAGCATCGCGG
This sequence comes from uncultured Lentisphaeraceae bacterium, assembly GCA_964619145.1. GTDB lineage: Bacteria > Verrucomicrobiota > Lentisphaeria > Oligosphaerales > Oligosphaeraceae > JAAZIZ01. Next base: position 2,926 of record CAZUCG010000048.1, read on the forward strand.
TATTAGTTGGCAGCGGGTCCGGCAACGGATTGCCAGGATTCAAAACCAGCACTGCTGACACACCAGCAGCTTGAGCAGCTGCCAAACCGGTGGCAGAATCCTCGAAAACCAAGCACTCACTGGGGCAGACGCCCAGCAACTCCGCAGCTTTGAGAAAAATATCTGCTGCCGGCTTGGGCTTTGTTACTTCGTCCCGACTGACAATCTGGGCAAAGCAAGCCAAGATATCACAACCCTGCAAGCAGCTCAAGACGAATTCGCGCCGGGAGTTGCTGCCAATTGCCAATAGTCGCCGCTGCTGCTGCAAACGCAGAAATTCCACCGCGCCGGGATATGGCAGCGCCTGAAAAGACTGCATCACCAGCTGATGCTTGCGCTGGGCGATTTGCTGCGGCGTGCAATCAGTTCTTCCCAAGCGTTGCAAGATACGACCACTCATTTCGCTGCAGGTGATGCCGATGTATTCCTGACTATCGGCATAAGTAAAATTATAGCCAAGAAACTCCTGCAACGCCAGCGCCAGGGCCTGGATATGATAATTTTCTGTCGCCGTCAGGGTGTTATCTAAATCGAAAATCAAGGCCTTATAGGGCGCTAACAAAGTCGTCTGTTCAGTTCTTACGTAAGTCATTTACACGTACCGCCTTGCCCTCATTTTTAGGTAATGCGCCGGGTGCGACCAAGTTAACAACTGGAGTCACCTGCACTTCGTCACGAATATCAAAGGCGATCTTTTTCCGCAGGCGTTCCAGCGATTTGTATTCATCGCTGAACGACTCCGGCTTAAGCTCAGCCTGGACAGTCATAAAATCGCCCAGTTCATTGCTATCCAGCACGATGAGATAATCCGAGCCGATCTCAGATATCTTCATCAGGATGCGTTCGATTTGAATTGGGAACACGTTGCAACCCTTAATAATGAACATATCATCGCTGCGTCCTTGGATGCGGTCAATGCACCGAGCAGTCCGACCGCAGGCGCAAGGCTCGGCGATAATTCTGGTCAAGTCCCGGGTGCGATAACGGATAATCGGCATCGCCTCGCGGTCAAGAGTAGTCAGCACCAACTCACCAATTTCGCCATCCGGCCTCGGCTCCAGCGTCTCGGGGTCAACAATCTCCATATAATAACAATCTTCCCAGACGTGCATACCGGTTTGGCATTCGCATTCAAAAGCCACTCCGGGGCCATTCATCTCGGTCATCCCGAAAGAATTATAGGCCTTGCAGCCATACATCTCCTGGATACGGCCTCGCGTCTCCTCTGAATGCGGCTCCGCACCGATAAACAGCCGTTGCAGGGCGGTATCCTGCTGGGGGTCGAGGCCCAACTCTCTGAATACCGCATATAGGCGTCCCAGATAACTCGGTACGGCGTGCAGACAGGTAGTGCCGAAATCGCGCATTAACTTAATCTGGCGTTTGCTGTTACCCGAACCGGCCGGGATAGCGATGCAGCCCAGCAATTCCGCGCCATTCTGGAAGCCCAGGCCGCCGGTGAACAGACCGTAGCCACTGGAGTTCTGAAAGACGTCACCGGCTCGTGTGCCCACAGCATATAGCGACCTGGCGACTAGGTTGGCCCAGGAATGCAAGTCGTGGCGGGAATAAAGCACAGCCACCGGATTGCCAGTGGTGCCGCTGGTGCAATGCATCCGCACTACCTCCTCTTTGGGCAGACTCAATAAGTTATAGGGATAATGCTCACGCAAATCTTTTTTCGTGGTAAAAGGCAACTTGCGCACATCAGACAAACTCTGCAGAGTGTCAGAACTGAGGCCTTTTTCCCGATATAGACGAGAATATCCCGGCGATTTCATCGCCTGAGAGATGCTAGTACGAAATTTTTGCAATTGCAATTGTTCGAGTTTTGGCCTTGGCAAGGTCTCCAATTCTTCCTGCCAGTAAGTGTTCATTTTTCCCCTTTGTGATCAGATTCGTGTGATGAAAAAACAATATCGCGCTTTGCTCAACCCCAGACGGACAACCTGCACGGCTCGAGGCGGCAATTCTACTAGTTATTCAGACCGATAAAGAACTTATTCTGCTTCGGATCGCGCAATTTCCGCAACGCCAGGGTCTCGATTTGCCGGATGCGTTCGCTGGTCAAGGCCAATCGCTGACCGATTTGTTCCAGGGTCTCATTCTCCTGGCCATTCAGGCCGAAGCGCCGGACGATGACCTCACGTTCGCGTTCGCTCAGAGTATTCAAAGCCATCTTGACGGTATCCTGTAAGGCATCCATATCTAGCTGATCCACGGGCTGGAGAATCTTCTCATCGGGGAGTGACTCGCCCAACTCGCGTTCGTCGGCACTGATTTGCTGCAAAGAGATTGGCTGTTGAGACATTTTCAACAATGCTCGCACTCGCGGTGCGCTGATACCGAGTTCTTTGGCGATCTCACTCGCATCGGGAATCCGCCCTAGCTGTTGCAGCAACTGCCGCTCGCTTTGCCGGATTTTGCTCAATTGCCGCAAGGTATTGACCGGCATTCTGATGGATCGCCCCTGGCAGGCAATGGCCCGGCTGATGGCTTGTCGTATCCAGTAGGTAGAATACGTACTGAAGCGATAGCCGCGCTCATAATCGAAGCATTCCACTGCCCGCATCAAGCCGATATTACCTTCCTGAACCAAATCCGAGATGGCTAAGGTAGTGCTATAATATTTCCGGGCGACGCTAATCACCAAGCGCAGATTCCCTTCCACCAAGGCAGTCCTGGCTGCATCGGCCTGCTGACGCAAATTCACCAAGGCTAGCAAGAACTCCTGCTTGTCTTCAGCCTCAAGCTCCAGCCCGAGGCCATTTTCGGCCAAGACAGCATCCGCGACTTCCTCAAAAAAATGCTCTCGCAAGGGCAGCGCAAGCACTTTCCGGATGCGTTCTTCCCGCAACATAGCATAGACCTGGTGGTTACCAGCGGTCTGGGCTTGTACTTCATTATCGGTCAGCAACCAGATTTCGCGCAGTTGTTCCAGCGGCGGCGCTTCCAGCCATTCTTCACTTTCCTGGTTGCTGAGGTACCCTGCCAAGCGATAGACATCGCTGAGCTCTCGCAGTCGCTCCACCTGGGTTAACAATAGCGCTGGCTGCTGTGACAATAACTGCCGCAATTGCCGGCGGGTCGAGCTGAATTTGCTGGCCCAAGCGGTCTCTTCTTCCAGCGACAGCAACGGATACGAGCCGACTTCCCGCATATAAACAGATTGCATTTCGCTACCCTGCCACGGGACAGCAAAATCCCGCCGTGAATCCGAGTCCTCGGCCGCGAAGGGATTCTTTTTCTGTTCGGGTAAGTCAGTCATTGCATAAAAAAGTTTCTTTTGGGGATACCTCTGTCAGGCTACGATATCACTTGGTCTTTTCTTTCTCTTTGGCGGCTTGCCAGCAGCAGCTCAGTTCAGTCAAAGAACAATCGCGCAGCGCCTTCTGCTGTTCAGAGGCAAGTTCTTCCACCACCCGCATACGACGCATAAATTTGCCTGTGGCCTCCTGCATTGCTTCTTCGGCTTCGACATTCTGCCAGCGGCAGAGGTTAACCACCGTAAACAGCAAATCGCCAAGCTCTTCCCGGACTTGGGCGGGCGCGCCCTTCTCCAGAGCTTCCTTGACTTCCGAGAGCTCCTCTTCGACTTTTGCCAACACATCAAACAATGCCGACCATTCAAAGCCGCCTTTGCTGGCTCTGCTCAAAGTCTTCTGGGCCCGGGATAGACCGGGAATTGAGCGCGGGATGCCATCCATAGCCGACGGCCGCCGCTCGCTGTGTTCCGGCTCGGCGGCTTTGCTGCGCTCCCAGTGCTGCAAGGCCTCGCCTGGCGAATTCGCCCGCTGGTCAGCAAAAACGTGCGGGTGCCGGCGCAGCAGCTTGGCATTTTCCGCCCTCGCGACATCCTGCAAAGAAAATTTGCCTTGTTCGTCCGCGATTTGCGCGTGCAGCACTACTTGCAGCAGCAGATCGCCGAGTTCCTCCTGCATACCTTCGTAATCGCCTTCCTCAACCGCATCCAGGAACTCGCCGGCCTCTTCGACTAGGCACCGCCGCAAACTCAAATGCGTCTGGGCACGATCCCAGGGACAGCCATCTTCAGCCCGTAATTGCTGCACGATGGCAACAAATTTATCTATCTCATCCATACAAATGACCTCATTTGAATTCTCGGCGCAATCGCTTAGAGTAACAAAGCGTCAATCGCCTTGCCTAAGCTGCCATATAACTACATTTTTATTTTACCTTCCTGACGGCAGAGGGTCGCACAAAGACCGCCTGACGGATATACAGCGGCGTGCAGGACTCTTCTGCTTGGGCCAGCGATGACGGCCAAGGCCAGTCAGGCGCAGCCAATAACCAGGAAGCCCGCACACATTTCTCCCAGCGGAGGCTCTGAGTGACTCCAGAGGGCAATTCTGGCAAGTTCTGACCGGCTAATGCCACCCAAATATCGCAACAGCAGTCCGTTTGAGCAGCCAGTTCCTCGGGAAAGTGCGGTTGCGGAGCCGTCAGCAGCCGTAGCGCGCCATCGTCTTGCAGCTGAAAACGGCTGAGGATGACTTGGCCGCAACGACCATCGTGCAAAGCACCGATGCATTGGCCAGGCAGCAAACAAGCCGCGCCGGCTTTGGCCAAGGCATAGGCGCTCGGGACACCGCGAATTGCTGCCCGGCTGGACAGGCAGACGCCCTTCACCAGCGCGATACCGCAACGCAAGCCAGCAAAACTGCCCGGCCCCGTTCCCACTGTCCAGCGCTCAATTTGAGCCAGCGAGAGCCCTAAATCAGCACATTGGGCTACTAACCAGGACGCCAGAACGCGGTCACTTTCGCGACCGCTATCTGACAAAGAAACATCCTTCAGGACCACGCCAGCACGGCTGATGGCCAACGCAGCACCTTGTGAACAATCTAATGCGGCGGCTAACATTGAGCCTCCTGGGCCGACAAACATAAAATGCCCTCCGGCAAACCGGCAGACAATAATGCCGGCGAAAATTTTTCTGGCACCAACACTATTCTATTCTCCTGGTCTAAGTGTCGCAATTGCAAATTCATCAATTCTGCTTGTTCTGGCAACAATCCCCGGATGCGCTCTGGCCATTCGAGCACAGTAATTGCTTGTGGTGAGAAGAGGAATTCATCTATCCCGAAAGCCAATGCGGCCTCCTCATCATCGATGCGGTACATATCGAGATGATAGAGATATTTCCGGTCTGCTAATTCGTATTCTTGGGCGACGGTGAAGGTCGGACTAGTCACGGCCTCAGTCACCCCCAAGCCGCGGGCAATACCACGGCTAAGCACCGTCTTGCCGGCACCAAGATCGCCGTGCAACGCGACCACCATTCCAAAATGCAATAGACTGGCCAAAACTCGGCCGAGCCTCTCCGTCGCGTCATCACTCGTGCTTTGCAAGATCATCATTATCGCCTTCCAAGACGCTGAATTGATTGCGGGCGGCGGCTACCCGCACCACTCGTTGAAAAAAACAAGGCTGGCAGCCATCCTCACACTTGCCATCATATTGGCTACCGCCACAAGGACCAAGCCGCAAACCCTTTGGACAAGAAGAATTGTCCAAATACAGACACTGGGCCTGCTGCTGCAACCTCTCCTGCGGTAACCGACAGACTGCCTGTATGGCTCGTTGCCACCAGGAAGGCCGCTCTTCGCCGGCATCCAGCAACTGCCCCAGGCAGGCCCGCCAGGCGTCCATCCGGCTGGGTGGGTCCAGGCGCGTGCCGGCCAGCTGGTTCTTTTCCGTCGAGTAATCACGTGCCTCGGGTTGTTGCAAGCCAGCAAACAGGTAGTGCGCGCCGATTCCCGGCATTGGATTACATTTGCCGTAGGCGTTATTCCAATCTTTCAGCCAGGCATCGTAATCAGGGCTGCGCTGCTCCTCTTCAGTAATCAGGACAAAGAGTTTTTTTAACACCGCCGGGTCTCGCAGTCCAGAGAGCTGCACTCCGCCATAGCCGAGCTTCTGATAACCGACAATCTGCTTGGCGGCGCGACGCAATTGCCGCTCCAAGAATTCCTCTGGCGTAGATTGCGCGTCCTGCATAAACGCCGTCCCCATCGGGATGGAAAAATAAATTCCCGGTCGATAGCCATCCGCGAGTTGCTGCGCGTCGTCCCAGCTCAACAGACAGACTCGCGCAGCGACCATAATCGCCAGCTCGCGTTTTTGCAGGAACCACTGCAATTCCTGAGCTTTTTTCATATCCCAGCCGGCCTGGCTGACCAAGTAGCTCACCCCGGCCTTTATTTTACGGATCATCTTCGCGTATTGCAGGCATTGGTCTTCTGGAGTATACTTAAAGGGATTTACCGTCGCACCCAAGCACATCTCGGGCCCGAAAAGCCGGGCGGCCTGGAGAATTTCCAGGCTATCCAGGTAGTCTTTTTTCGGCCTCAGGGAGGTATTGTCTTGGGTATGACAATCGCCGGTCACGGCTAGGAAATTTCGCAATCCGTAGGCTTTGGCATCTGCCAGGATACCCTTGGCCCGTTGGACATTGCTGCCTTTGCCGCTGATACTGATGACCACAGGCTTGCCGGTGCCCTCGCTGATCGCCGCTGCCGCCAAATACGGGTCGTGGCAATCATCTGATAACAGGCGGTCAGTGACCACAAAGGCGAAAATCTGCGGCAGGGCGGCAATCTCCCGGCTCTTATCTTTCAGCAGTGCCATCGCGGCAGCGACTGGCTGGCAAGCCAACGGGCTGTGCATTTCCAGAAAATACAGGAATTTCCCCTGCATCATAGTGGAGGCAAAACGATTATCACCATTAAAACTCAAATTAATTTGCTTGCTCTCTATTCCCATTGTAGTTCTCTATGACAGGCGATTATACCTCGCCAAAACGCTCCCAAGGTATCTGCACTTCCGCTTGTTGGTTGATAACCGCATCCAGCATCAGCAACAATGGATAATCATCCAAGCGGACCTTACCAGCAGCTGCTTGTAAGCGCAGCGCCTGAGCAGTACTGCTGACGATGGCTACCGACTCTAAGGTCAGGTCTGATAATTCTTTTTGCGCTTGTGCGAATGACAATCCGCGCCCCAGCAGGCGGCCCAACTTACGCGTCCGCCCTCCATAGACGGTGACATACAGGTCACCAGCCGCATAGGCGATGCTATCCTCAAGCCCACCCAGAAGCTTGATCAGGCGCGCCATCTCTCGTACGCTTTGGCCAAATAACGCCGCCGCGGGATTGTAGAATTCCTGACAATTGATGCCGTGCACTCGTTCGGTCATACCGACGGCTAGAGTCACCGCCAACGCATACGCGTTTTTCATCGCCACGGCGCATTCCAAGCCCTTGACGTCGGTGCTACAATGCACGTGATAGTAATCCGTGGCCAGCATTGCCCGTAGTTGCTGCAAGATCTCTTGGTCAAGGCCACAAAATGCCACCGTGGTATGTTGCCGGCGGATCAGCTCGTAGCTGGTGCAAGGACCACCAATGGCATTCAACGATAGTCGCCGCTGGGCCGGGAGTTTCTTGCTAATAGCCAGCGGATACGGCCACAAGCTGCCATCTGGCTGAGCTTCCAGGCCCTTGGTGACCAACAGCACCGGCAGGCTGTCCGAAACCAGTGGCAGGACATTCTCCACGAACCAAGGGATGCCAAAACTGCTGATACCACCAATCAGCAAATCGCTGCCGAATAACGCCTCTTGTAGTTGTTCGATCTGGTAAGCCGTCACAGTTTCCGGTAAGGTGCAGGCCAGCTTGGGGTGATAGCGGTTCTCCTGCACAGAAGCGATAATTTCCCGATCGAGTGGTGTTCCGACCAGACGAATTTGTTGGCCATTGTCGGCTGCGGGGACACTCATCGCCGACCCCATCATACCGGAGCCCACGATTGTTATTATACTCATCTGAAATACCCCCTCTACTGGAAAAAAAACATATCCGAGCTATATTTTGGCTGATTTCTATAATATAACCCGAAAGCGCCAATGGCGCAACTGATACTGGCAGTCAGGAGAAA
>CAZUCG010000049.1:0-10843 GCA_964619145.1 uncultured Lentisphaeraceae bacterium
TTTTTTGGTTGAAGAGCTAACTGCTATTGACAGTGTGGACTTGCCAATTATTGGTGACGAATTGGATTTGGATTCTTTTTGCATCCACTTGCACGTAGGCAGCCAAATCCGGCATTTACGCGCACCTTTGACGGGCCGGGTCATCGAAATCAATAAAGATGTCCAAGACAATCCCAGTCTGATTCATTTGTCGCCGCTTACTAATTGGTTAATGAAGATGGAATATGATGATCAGGATGAATTCGACCTCCTGATGGATGGTTCGCAATACTCGCGCTATCTAGACACGCTGGCATGAAGGCCGAGGGAATTCCTCCTGGCCAAAATGGCAAAATCCCACCGCCAGCGCAGCATCACACTGCTGGTGGATGTCCTATTCCTATTGAGGAGCGTCAATTATTCGAGCATAGCTTGGCTTTGCTGTTGATTACAGTCGCATTGGGTATCTGTTGTGTTTTTGCTCTTAAAGCCATCATCTTAGGTAAAACGGCATTGTTTTACCGTTATTGGCATTGTTTGCCGTGCTTGCTGTTCGTCTTGGGGGGGTGGATAATTCCTGCCAAGGACACTGTTTTCTCACCTCTGCCTTTGCGCTATACGGCGCTGACATTGCTGGCTTTTGCGCCATTCCCTACTTGGGCACTGCTTAGCCGCGGCAATGGCTATTTGGAATTATGCGCCTGCATCTGCCTGCTTGCCAGCATAACTTGCTTGCAAGCACTCTGCCGGTATATCAAGGCCTTGGCTTTTTCGATTGAGATGCCTTGGCTGCAACAGCAAGCCAAGAAAACTCAATGGCTGTTGTTGTACTTGGTTCTGGTGCCTCTTTGTGCGCTATACTTGGCTGAAGTCATTACCCTGCCAGCTCGTAACCTCGGAGCGTGGCGAAGCATTTTTCAAATTTGGGGCTATGGACAGATAAGCCTGTATCTGCGCATCCTCTTGTACTGGGGGCTGCTACAAAGCACCACACTTGCACTACTGACGTTTTTGCTGGTGAGCAAGAGACTCCGTATGTTTTTGCTGAATGCCTCGCCCGCCAAGAATTAAGCTCAATTGGGCTAATTTGCTTTATCAGAGCGTCGTGCCCAACGACTGAGCCTGCCTGCGGAGACATCGCTGGTGGAAAATCTAGTTTTTTCGATATTTCAGCATTATTAACTGCATTAGTTAGGAAAATACTATGACAACTGTGTTGATTGCCGCATTGGATGTCGCCTCCAAGGAAGAAGCTTGGAGCATAGTTGAGCGTATCGGCGCTGAAGTAACCTGGTACAAAGTCGGCAAACAGCTCTTTACCCGTTTTGGACCAGAGATGGTCACGGGACTGAAGAAGCGCGGAAAAAAAGTTTTTCTCGATCTGAAGTTTCACGACATCCCTAACACTGTCGCGCAGGCGATCCGCTCTGGGGCCGCCATTGGTGCAGACATCATCAACGTGCACGCCTCTGGCGGTCCAGCGATGTTGCGGGCGGCGGCGGCAGCAGCCCGAGAGACTGGTGCCACAGTCATTGCGGTAACAGTTCTCACCAGCTTGGATGCGGCAGAACTCTCAGCTATCGGCATCGCTGCCAGCCCGGCAGAGCAAGTGCTCCGCCTGACACGCCTGACCCAGGAAGCCGGCCTGCAGGGGGTGGTCTGTTCTGCGCAAGAAATAACCCTGATCAAAGGCATCTGCGGACCAGATTTCCTGACCGTGGTGCCCGGCATTCGTCCAGCTGGGGCAGCGCACGCTGACCAGAAGCGGGTAATGTCTCCGGGCGAAGCGGCGCTGGCTGGCGCCAGTCACATCGTCGTGGGCAGGCCTATTTTGGCCGCCTCCGACCCGGCCCAAGCGGCGCGAGCCATCAATCTTGAACTAGCAGCCGCGGTTCAAGGAAAATAATGGCTGGGCCCTTGCGGCAGCACCGATTGCTGAAATCTATACCATTAACATAAATTTGTAAAAACTATGAATATTTTGCTGATAGGTGCCGGCGGTCGTGAACACGCCTTGGCTTGGAAACTCGGACAGAGCCGACTCACCGAGAGGTTATACTGCGCGCCCGGCAATCCCGGGATGAAGAATGCGATACCGATTTTAGCTGATGCCCCAGAGGATTTGGCGAATTTCGCCGCTCTGAACAAGGTCGAGCTGACTATAGTTGGGCCGGAAGCATTGCTCTGTGAAGGCATCGTCGATGTCTTCACAGACCGCGGTTTGAGAATTGTCGGACCCGATAAATACGCCGCACAACTGGAAGGCAGTAAATCTTTTGCCAAGGATTTTATGCTTCGCCACGGTCTGCCCACAGCCAAAGCAGAAGTCTTTACTGAAGAAAAGAAAGCCTTGGCCTACTTGCGCCAACAGGGTGCACCCATCGTGGTCAAGGCTGATGGCTTGGCCGCTGGCAAAGGCGTGATTGTCGCCACAACTCTGGCCGAAGCTACCGAGGCAATCAAAGCCTGCTTCGCTGGCTCTTTTGGTGAAGCAGGTTCGCGAGTCCTGCTCGAAGAATGCCTGTTCGGCGAAGAAGCATCAATCCTGGCCCTCTGCGACGGCAAGAGCATCATCCCGCTAGCCTCCTCACAGGACCACAAACGCGCCTTTGAGGGCGACTGCGGCCCGAACACCGGCGGTATGGGTGCATACTCACCAGCGCCTGTTGTTGATGACCAACTGTGGCAGAGCATCGACGAGCAAATCTTGCAGCCGTTCTTGCGCGGTGTACAAGACGACTTGCTGCATTTTCGGGGTGTAATCTATGCAGGCATTATGGTGACCAGCAGCGGCCCCAAGTTACTGGAATTCAATGTCCGCTTTGGCGACCCTGAGACACAGGCTGTGCTCGCGCGCCTAAATAGCGATTTAGTCGAAGTTCTCTGCGCCACCGCGGATGGCCGTTTAGCCGAGATAACCCTGAGCTGGTCGGAACAATCGGCCGTCTGTGTGGTGATGGCTTCTCAGGGCTACCCTGGCGCATACCGCAAAGGGTTGCCAATCAGCGGCATTGAGGAAGCAGAAAAGACTGGCGCCATCGTCTTCCAAGCCGGGACAAAAATGCAAGCCGAGCAATTGCTCACGGCTGGCGGTCGGGTTTTAGGCGTCACTGCCTTGGGCATCGATATGCAGACCGCAGTCGACAATGCCTATCGCGGCGTGAAAAAAATCTCCTGGGATGGCGCGACTTACCGGCGTGACATCGCCTATCGGGCTTTGGCGCGACAAAAAAATTCTGCTGGGCAAGACCTCTAGCCGACGGACTGTTGAGCTGGCTGTGGTAAAATAAATAGACCCTAAAACAACTGACTGTGCGGGCGGGAGGTCTGCGTCAATATGCAAATTGCGAACTTGGACACACCCAGCTTGCTGCTGGACTTGGATATCTTTGAGCAAAATTTGCGACTTATGCGTGATCGCGCCAAAGCCGCCGGCAAATCTTTACGCCCTCACGCCAAGACTCACAAATGCAGCCGGATTGCCCAGCGGCAATTAGCAGCTGGCAATTGCGTGGGGATCTGTGCGGCCAAGGTCTCCGAAGCACTGGCATTATTGCGCACTGGCATCCCGAGCGTGCTGATTACTTCGCCAGTAGTCACCCCTTTGAAGATTGACAAGTTATGTGCGTGTCTGGCAACCGGTGGTGAATGTATGCTGGTGATTGACAATTACGCTAACGCAGTCGCCTTGTCAGCCGCGGCAGCTAGCGTTGGCCGAATGTTACCAGTTCTGTTGGATCTCGACCCCGAGATGGGACGTACCGGTGTCTCATACGCAGAAGCACCCGCACTTGCTCGACAACTTGCCCAACTGGAACATCTGCAATTCCGGGGCATACAATGCTATGCCGGGCATTTGCAACATCTGCCGGATGCAACCCAACGACGCTCGGAAACGCTGCGCTTGATGCAAAAATCGGCCAGGGTTTACCGGTCGTTGCGAGAAGACGGACTCGATCTCGATATTTTCACCGGCACCGGCACCGGCACTGCTAAGTTTGACCTGGAAATCCCGGAAATCACCGATATCCAAGTCGGCTCGTATTGCGTGCTAGATGCCGAATACGCCGCCGTCGAGAACCCAGCTGAGCTGGAATTCGAAAATTTTCGTCCTGCCCTGTCTTTGCTAACTTCTGTCATCAGCACCAATATCGCGCACCAAGTTACCGTTGATGCCGGTTTGAAAGCGCTATACCATACTCCAGCGACGCCACCGCGAGTGATCGGCCCCGGACGGCGACCTTTGCCAGGCTGGCGTTACGATTGGTTCGGTGATGAGCAAGGGACACTCTTCTTTGCTGAGCTGCCCAAACCGGTTTTAGGTGATTGCTTCGAGTTATGCCTTTCACATTGCGACCCGACCATCAATATGCACGACACAATCCATATCCAGCAAAGAGGACAGATTGTCGAGCAATGGCCGATTGATTTGCGCGGCCTGGGACAGTAAAACAACACAAGACAAAAATGTCCAAGCACACAAATATATTAAAGCTGCACGCCTGGCTGGCAATACTATTGTTGCCACTTTGCTGTTTCGGGCAGACTAGCCAGGCGCCTCTGACTGGGCGCCTGGAAGTCAGGATCCTCGACGATCAGCATCTGGTCTTGGTGGCCATCTATGACCAATATTTACGAAATCTTGTCGAGCAAAAGTACGGCGATAGCTTGCGGGGCATCGTTGCCAACTCGAAAATCAAGGATTGGTCCAAGGAATTTCAGCATACTTTCGCTTTGGCCAGGGTGATTGCCGAACAACGACCGCGTATTTCTGACCTGCTGCAACAATATTCTGCGTACCAATTGAGCGGACAAGAAATCAATTCGGGTGGATATTTTTTGAATTCCACTCGCCAGAGCCGCCTTGGTCTTACACCAATCGGGCATCCGTACTTGACCCATAATGCCGATGTCGCCCATTTCGTCTTCCTGACCCTAAGCGAGAGCTTGACGGCTGGGCAGCATCAGCTCTCTATCCCGACTGGCGAAAAGGTGACCTTCACTTACCAGGGCAAGGAGCAGCTCTCGTACCTCTATAAATTCAACCAGCTCGGCTTTTCACCCGACGCCAAACAAAAATATGCCTATTTGGGATCGTGGCAAGGCGACGCCGGCGCTTTGGACCTGAGCCGCTTTTTCGGACAGGAATTCCGCTTGCTCGACGCGGCCACCGGTGCCGTAGCCTTCCAAGGTAAAATCCGGGAACGGAACCGGGAAAATACCTGGGAAAGTGATAATGCACTCTTCACAGGTGAAAACGTAGCCGAGCTTGATTTTTCGCCTTTTCAGCGATTAGGAAGATACTATTTTGCCATTGACGGCATCGGCCGCAGTCGTGAGTTCTTGCTCTCGCCTGACACCCTGGGGGAGGCTTTTTATCTGCATTGCCGCGGTTTATACCATAAGCGTTGCGGCATCGCCAAGGAAACGCCATACACCAACTGGCCCTGTGGCGCCTGCCATTTGCAGACTTACCGCGGAGATTTCCCACCTAATAATTCACATTACACCAAATCCGCCCAACGTGACTATGGCTTTTTTGACGCCGCCGGACAGTCCATCTCCGTCAATCACTTCGGGCTCATCAGATTGAACGCGCCACAACCACCAGAACTGCTGCCTGGGCTGTCCGGCGGCTGGCACGATGCCGCTGATTATGACCGCCGGCCATACCACTTCCGAGCCGTCAATGACTTGCTGGCGGCGTTCCTACTAACACCAGAGAATTTCACCGACGGCCAACTGAATATCCCCGAAAGTGGCAATGGTATAGCCGATATCATTGACGAGGCTCTCTGGGGGATGGATGTCTGGCTGAAAGCACAGCAACCCAATGGCGGCGTAGGCACCTGGATAGAATCTACCAGTCACCCGTCTCCGCTAGGACATACACCCAGCCAGGACCCCGGACTTTTTTATCTCTCCCTAGCTACTCGGGAGAGCAGCCTGGAATACGCGGCCCACGCTTCAATGCTCGCGCTAGTACTGCAGAAGATTGGTCAGACGAATACCTCCAGGCGATATCAGCAATCTGCTCTACGAGCCTTCCAATTTGCCCTTGACAGCAAGCATCGAGTAGAGCGTCAGTACCTCTGGCGCCACGACAAACAGCAGACCAGCATCACTTACCGCGACAACCCAGATTTGTCGCGACAATACTTACTTAAGGCCGGCTTCAATCTTTTTCTTCTGACTGGCCAGCACGACTACTTGCAGGATGTTGAAGATAATCCCCAACGCTACTTTAAGGTTATGGATGATCTTGGCTGGAAATATTCGCCTTGGTTGTTCGTGGAGTTGTCACTGTTTAGCCAACAGAATCTGCGCTTGTATAAAATCGCCAGCCAATACGACAAAATTATCCGCAAGAACGCTGACGCGCTCGTTCAGATGATTCAAGACAATCATTCTTATCGTATGCCGTGGCATACAGGCCAGCATCCTTTTGTCAGCCATACCAGTTGGGGAAATGGCCACCCCTTGCGACAAGCGCAATTTCTGATTTTGGCTTGGAAAGACACCGGCAAAACTGAATACCGTGATGCGGCCTACCTGGCCAACGACTGGCATAACGGTGGCAACCCGCTTGGGCTCAGTATGACCAGTGGGTTGGGATACTGCTATCCAACATATTTCTTGGATTTGCCATCTTATACTGACGCCAGCGCAGAGTTTGTGCCCGGAATCACACCATTTCGCCACACCTTCGGGATAGCCTACAATAACTTAAAATTCGTACACGGGCTTTTTCAAGCGCAACGCCGAGACCATAATTTCGCCGGTTACGCCATCCCGGTCCTGCCCCACCGCTGGTCACAACAAAGGCAACTCAGCGAAAGTCAGACCAAGGCGATTATCCAACAGCACTGGCCCGTCTGGCGTCGCAATGTCAATTTAGAGGGCCTGAGTGTGGCTGCCAGTGAATTCTCCATCTACGAGACCATCGCACCGGCTGCGGCAGTCACGGGTTGTCTGATGCGCCCGGGCTGGCGTCCTGGCCCTGAGCTACTCAACCGACAACCTGCCAGCAAGATTGAAGAGCTGCCTGGTTTCGCGCCCCTGCCTTGAGGCAGTCGAGAAAAATTTTCGCTTTTGACTGGCAAGATAACTTATACGATGTAAAATAAGATAGTCACAATTTTTTGTGTTTCCCCCCCCCAACCCAGGAGCCCAAATGCGCATTATTTTATTTATGGTCCTACTGCTGGCCTTTCTTGCACCCTCGCCCGGTCATTCGGCACCCGCAGAAGAGCAGATTGATACCCTCTGGCTGGAGTTCCTTGAGAATCCCAAGCGCTGGGCGCCTTCGGAAAGTATTGTCACCCTGGAAAAAGAATTGCTGGCCGGCAAGCCAGTAATCAAGCAGCATATAGTTATTGACCATTTTGGCGGCGAAGAAAAATATCCCATCGGCTGGCCACGGATGTACTTTGTCGTCAAAGGCGACGAAGGGAAATGGCAGGAATACGATCTGCTGCAATTCGAGGTCCGGGCTGATGTCAGCCGCCCGAGTATGAAAAAAATCCCCCTAACTCTGCAAATCGGCAACCTTGCTAAAGAGACATTCAGAATGCGTGTCGATCCTATCCACGGGCAATGGAAGACCATCACCATAGCGTTAGCCGATCTGCCAGCCCCGCAGCAGATCATCCATTTCGGCTTCAACATCAGCGACAGCAACTACCAGCACGGAGAGGTCTTGGATTTCCTCTTCAGCGGCTTCAAATTGACTCGCTCCAAGCTTTGCCGAATCGACAGCTTACAAGTCACTGGCCCGGCCATCTTCAGCGACCGCGGCTTCTTGCATCTGCAAATCAAAGTCAGCGGCCCAGCGGCAGAGGCCGCCCGGGGAGTCCCTTTCCAAATCCGGCAAGGCGACAAGATTTTACGTCAGGAGACTCTGCCGGTCGTCCGCGGCCTCAGCACTCTGGAAATGGATGTCACGGAATTGCGTCTGAGCTCAGGGAGCTACATCCTGACGGCTTTTGCCGAGAACCCTGAACTCCGTCAAGACGCAGCCTTCACGGTTATTCAATCGCCTTGGGAGGACAAGAAATGAGCAACTACTTCAATCTTTTAATTTTTCTGGCAGCACTGACTTCTGCCGTTAGCGCCCAGACCTTCCAAGTCATCAACTGCGATAAAGCTCCTACCATTGATGGTAAACTCACTGAGGCAATCTGGCAACAGACTCCGACCATCCGGCAATTTTATCGTCTAGGCAGTGGCCTGCCTGTCGATAACCAATGCAAAGTCTGGTTGGCCGCCGACAGCGAAGCCATCTATGTAGCAGTCAGCTGTGTAGAGCCTTTTTTGCCGGAAAGACTGCTTAAGTATAGCAAGAAAGATGAACCAGTTTGGCAAGACGATGGCATCGAAATCTTCCTCGATCCAGGTCGCAGCAAAGACAGCTACGCGCAAATCATCATCAACTCAGCCGGTGTTATTATGGACGGTTACTGCCAATCAAAAACCAATTCCAAGCTGGAAGTCGGTTGGGACTCCGGTGCCAAGGTCGAAGTAAAGACTGATCAGGATGGCTGGAATATGGAAGTGCGCATCCCTTTCGCACAACTGCCAATTGCTAACCCGACTGCCGACTGGGGTATCCATATCGCCCGCAATCAACGCGGCCGCAGCTCCGAACACTTGACTTGCTTGCAGGAACGCATCCAGGGCTTCAATGACTTGGACCGCTTCGCGGTCCTCAAAGGGTTGGATTTAAGCAAACTCAGCATCAGCCCGTTACGACTTGACTTCGGCGAATGCCTGCTCGGGCAAAACTCCTCCACCATCGTCTTGAAAAACTGGAGTCAAAAAGAAGCGAAGGTAGAGATTGCTCAAAATTGGCAAGATAAATCTTTAACCCCCAAGAAGACTGTGCTGGTTCCGCCAGGCGAAGCAGTCACCGTGAGCAATAAATGGCTTTTGCAACCCAAAGACCTTGGCCGGACCCAGGAAATAGAGATTTATCACCAGGGCGACCTACTGCAGAGAGCGAGCAGAAAAATCACTAGCATCCCAGAGGTATTCTTTGACAACCGACAACGGGCATTTTACCGCTTCGCGGACCAACCGACTATCTTGGAAATACCGATTCAGCTAGCAGAAGACACCAGAATGGACGCTATTCTGGAATGGTCGGTAAGCGACCAGCAAGGCCAGAAACTTTGTCAGGGCAAAAGCGTGCTGCAACAACCGACTGCCGTCATTCGAATTTATTGGACTTTTGCCCAAGATGGCGATTACCTCCTCGATTTACACCTCCACAAAGATGGCCAGGAACTCGGCCAGGTAACCCGGCTTTTGCGACTACTCAGCAGCCCCTGGCAATAACTCCCTACAAGGCACGCCAGCCACCAGTAAATACCGACTATATCGTAGCAAAACAAAGGAAATATCAGTATGTTTCGATCAGTAAAATCAGCGCTTGCAGTGCTTCTAGCTCTCGGCCCGCTCAGTATCGCCGTCTCCCAAGCTGCGCCCTACTGTTTTGATTTAGGCAGTGATAAATCGCCTGTGGCGACAGATTTCACTATGC
Source organism: uncultured Lentisphaeraceae bacterium (assembly GCA_964619145.1). Taxonomy (GTDB): domain Bacteria; phylum Verrucomicrobiota; class Lentisphaeria; order Oligosphaerales; family Oligosphaeraceae; genus JAAZIZ01. The sequence goes on from CAZUCG010000049.1 coordinate 9,521, forward strand.
TCACCGCCAAAGGTGCGGCTAATGCCAAATGGCAAGATGGCAGTAAGTTGAGTGAAAAAGCCTATCCCCTGGAGCGTGAATGGTCAACCAATGTTTCCAGCGGGCGAGGCGTCCCCCCAGTCTATCGCACTGAATTGAACTGTGATTTCGTGACCTCTAGTGAAACTGCAGTTCTGACCCTAGCGGTACCGGCTGGCCAATATCGGGTCTGGGCCCTGCTCGGCCATCCTGGCGGAGATGGCAAACAAATCTGGACTACCGAAATTAAAAGCAATCAAGGCCAAGCCAGCGCGAGCGTAGTCGGCAATGTCGGAATGCGACAGCTGGAACTGCCAGCCCAAGCCGATGACCAAGGCCTGATTTTGAGTATCAGCACTAAAAGTAAATGGCTCTTGAATGCCTTGATCGCCGTGCCGGAGGCTGACTGGCCACAGGACAAGGAAAAAATTATCGCGCCACACTGGCAAGATGCTTCGATGCTGCCGCAGGAAGTCCTGGCCAAATGGAAACGCTTGGACAAGACGCCACAATTGCCTGAGCCCACTTGGAGCGCCCAACAGCAAAAAGACGGCTTTGTCATTTATCAGCGGCATTGGGCCGAGCTAGTCTGGCCAACCCAATTCCCCCGACCACAAGAAATAAATGCACCAGTACGCTCTTTTGCCGCCCAAGATGAATACGAGCCACTTACCTTCAGTATCTATCCGCTAAAAGATTTTTCCCAAGTGGAGCTCAGTGTCGGGCCAATGCGCAATGAGCAAGGCCAGAGCCTGCCTGCAGGCGACATTGAAGCGCGTTATGTCCGTTATATGTTCGTTCGTCCCAACTACAGCATTTTCAACATCTACTACGAGGCTCCGGACGTGCTGATGCCGTGGCAAACACAAAGTCTCAGCAAAGGGCGCAATTTGCGCGTCTGGTTGACCCTCAAAGTCTCGGTTGGCACACCTGAGGGATTCTACCGCGGCGAAGCCAAGCTAACGCTAGACGGACAAGAATACCAGGTACCGCTATGCTTGCGCGTCTTGCCCATTGTGCTGCAAAAAGACCAAGAGTTAGTTTTTGGCCAATACTACCGCCATCCGACCAGCAATATCTTATCTGCCCCCGACGATTATTCGCGCGAGTGGTGGCGCAATAAAGCCGTCGCCGAAATGGAACACCTGCGAGCCAGCGGTATGAATGCCCTGACCGCAGGCGTCTGGGGCTTTAAAAAAGATGGAATCTGGCGGCAGAATTTCGACAGCTTGCAGGCAATCATCGATTTACAACGCAGATACGGCTTTAATATGCCCCAAGTATGCTCTTTCAATGTCGGTGGGC
>CAZUCG010000050.1:0-10786 GCA_964619145.1 uncultured Lentisphaeraceae bacterium
CGGTTGCATTTACTTTGTCAACTAGCCTGCTGGTTTTTGGCGAATATTTCTTATGCTTTTTAATGGCTTAATTATTAAATCTGTGAGATTTTCTTGGGTTCGGATATTTTTACTAAGCCATTCTTCAAGCATCACGAGGCTCCCTTTATCTTTACCTGATTCATCCTTGCGGTCAATACTGCGTATATATGGGGCATCTTTTTGAAAGGTTTTATAAGAAATATTATGCACGATGATCTTTTCAAGCACGAGAACAAAGTCATAATAATTTTTCAGAGTTATTTAGACTAAAAATGCACCGACGGCGGCCGTGCAGCTCGTTGCAGTGACACTACGGCTTAGTGATCGCCGAACAAAGAGCGGGCGCAGTCGCGGTGGACAAAATTGAGATTATTTATTTTCTGACATCTCAAGACGATTTCCGGCCAGGACCTTAATGGCGGCACCATTAGTCAAACGATGTTGCCCGACAATTACTACCTCGTCGCCTTCCTGCAAACCGTCCAAGACCTCAACTTTGCTGGCAAAGCGAGTCCCCAGCGTCACATCGACAGCCTGGACGGTGTTGTCGCTTTTCACTAGATAAACCAGCTGCCTCTCAAGATTACGAATAGGCAAGGCGCTGTCGATGGCAATGACATCCTCACGCGTTTCAATGAGGATCTCTACTGTCACATACATCCCGGGCTTCAGTCGATAGCTGCCATAAGAATCTTGCCGATTCTTCAGCCGCAGCTCGACTTGGGCGGTGCGCGTTTCCAACGAAACCGCGGGGTAGATTTTGGCCACCGTGCAGTCAATCACTTCACCTGGCAACGAAATCGTCCGCAACCGAGCCTGAGTCTTGCCAGGCTGCAGCCGCGCTAGATGATTAACCGGCACCGATAAAATAACCTTAACCTCGTCCATCGCCAGTAAAGTCACGATAGGCGTAGTCGGCGAAACCATCGCCCCAGGATCAATATGTTTCGCGCTGATCACCCCGTCCATCGGGGCAAACAACTTCGTCTCGGAAAAATTCACCTCGGCCTGCTGTAAGGCCGCTTCTGCCTGCAAGACCGAGGCCTTGCTGCGCTCCAAATTCGCTAGGGATTGTTGAATAGCCGCCTCCGCTGCCCGGATCTGCGCCTCTGAAGCCTGTTCGCTGGCTTTGGCCCGATTCAACTCGGCCTCAGCTTGAGCAAAGGCCGTCTGCGCTTGCTCGTAATTCTGCTGCGTGCTGGCCTGTTTTTCAAACAACGCCTTTTGGCGAGATAACTCCCGGGCCTTGTCAGCAAAGGCCGCTTGCGCGAATGCCGTTGTCGCCTGGGCGCTGTTCTTACTGGCAATTTGTTGTTCGGTTGCCGCTCTGGCATTGAGTAACCCGGCTTCATTACTGGCGATATCGGCCTTGGCAATAGCCAGTGCCGCACGGGCATTGGCCAGCGCGGCTTGCAATTCACGATCATCAATTTGGGCGATTTGTTGGCCTTTCTTGACAGTCATACCCTCCTCCACCGGAGTCTTGCCAGCCAGTGACAAATGCAGCAACCGGCCTGAGATTTTCGGCTGGATTGACACCGCCTGCAAGGCTTGGACATCGCCATTGAAAGTCAGGACCTCATCAATACGGTCGCGGCTGACTTTACCAGTCTGCACTGTGACCGATAAATCCCTAACCCCGGCCTTTTTCTTCTGTTCTTCCTTGTATTTCTCCTGGACTAGCAACATCCCCCAGACGCTGCCACCCAAGATACCCACGACCAGCAAGATGGTCAAAATGATTTTGCTTTTGTTCTTCATACGCTAATTTATTCCTTACATTAATCCCCAAATGGTAGTAATTACTACAGCAGACGAAGCCAGTCTGACTTTGTGTGCTCCGGCGCCAGCACACTTCGTGCACGACATCATTCTTGCCGCTCAAGAAAGCCGATGTCAGTAATTTTGCCGGTACTGGCCAGCAGTTCTTCCAGGTTGTAAAACACTTGGATATAAGCTTTCGAGCGAGCTGAGGCGCTGATCGTGACATCGCTTTGGACCTCATTCAGCCGGGTGATGGTGGCAGTCCCGCCCAAGTATTCGTGGTGCACCAAATCACGTATCCTCTTCGCGGTAGATAGGATATTCTCCTGCAATGCCAGTTGTTTCTTGCTCGATTGCAGCGTCAGGTAATGCTGACGAATCTGCGCCTCGAGCCGCAGTAGAACTTCTTCCCGGATTTTAATATATACCACTCGCTCTGCCCTAGCCTGATCTAACAAAGCAGTAGTCCTGAAGCCATTGAAGATATTCCAAGTTGCGGCAATGCCAAAATAAACCTCGCGGTCATAGTTCTTATTGAAACTAATCGAATCCTCCCGCGCGAAACCATAATCAGCAAAGAAGTCCACTCTTGGATACCAGCTGCTCTTGGCCGCCTCGATGGCGGCATCCGCCATCGCGATATTATACTCGGCCATCTTCAAGTCTGGACGGTTCTGACGAGCGTAGTCCAATAGTTCCGACTGCGTAAAGGTAAAATCCTGCAGTTCTGGCGGCGGCTGGAGCTCGATGCTTTCCCAAAGAGCATCACGGCTAACTGCTAGCAACGCCCCCAAAGCAATAATGGCGACCTTCCATTCCTGCTCAGCAGTAATGAAATCTACTTCGGCATTCCCAACCTGTAACTCGAAATTCAACACTTCACTTAAGGTCGCTACCCCGCCCTCTTCACGCTTCTTAGCATCCTCCAGGAGAATCCGGTTGAAGTCGGCATCCTCTTGGGCGATAGCCATACCATCCTGCGCCCGCAGAGCCGATAAAAATGCCGCGGCAGCGGCCTGCAGCAACAAACGCTGAGCATTAAAGTCTGCCTCAATCGCGGAATCAAGACCATATTCTGCAACTAGCCGGCTGAATTTCCGCTGAAATCCATCAAAGACCGTCCAAGAGAGCCCCAAGCCCAGCGAATAATCAGTGTTGTTGTCGTAATTTTTGTTGGGACGAGTGGCTCGATCGCGATTGCGCATCACCCCACTGTTGAGGTCTAGGCTAGGCCAGTAGGCGGATTTCGCCCTAGCGACTTCAGCCGCAGCGCTATCAATGCGGGCCTTGACCTCGCTCATCGTCGGGTTGTTCTGGACAGCCATTTTTTTCACTTCGAGCAGAGTCCAAGGCGTCTTGGTTACTGCTGAAGACGATGACGCATCAGCATTCTCCGCAGCAGGCAGCATCGGCAATAACACCAGTAACAACAACACAAGCAAACTGCGATTTAGGAAAAACCCTACTGAGCAGGTATTTATAAGTTGATATTTGGTTGAGCAATCATTCATCTGTCAGTTTCCTTCGTTAACGCTAGTAGTGACTTTCTGACGCATATCCTCCACCGTGCGTTCCACGATGGAAAAGACATACTCAACTAAGGATTCTTTGCTAGTGGAACGCAAAGTAAAACGGCCCTGCCCACGCAAAAACTTCTCCTCCCAGTGAGTATGGATCGGCAAAAATAGGCAAATACTATAATAAGTGTAACGCAAGAGGTTGATATTCTCCTGGCTGGCCGCATTTCGCAGCAGTCCAGTCAATAACCGCGTCATATTTTCTTCGTATTGCCGACGCTGTTCTGAGTGGTCGGCGGAAGGCTCCGAAGTCAGGGTAACCGGCACACCATCCAGCAACTCCCGCATAAAAATCCAGTTGATTTGCGCCATCACGCTATTGTAGGTATTATCCAGAAGAATACCGATATGCAACCGCAAGGCATCCCAAGGAGAAGTCTGGATCACCTCCCAGCATTGCCGCATCGTTACCTGGCGTTGGCTGCGAGCATAATCCTTAACCGCCTGATAAAAATGCGCCTTGTCGCCAAAATGGTAATTCACGGCCGCGATATTGCTTTTCGCGACATCGCAAATCTCACGCACAGTAGTACTGCCATACCCTTTAGCGGCAAATATCTTCAGCCCGGCTAAAAGCAAACGCTCACGAATGTCTGGTTTCTCATTGCGACGCATCAAAAAATCCTTGGTCTGTAACATAACTATAAAACGGATTTTTCAAACAAATATTTGAATGCAGCCGCAAATATGTCGAAAAACTCAGCGGTTTTTTTATTTCAGCTTACTCCGGGTGAACTATTCTTCCTCGACGGTGATTTTCTGTTCGTTGGAATTCGCCTGCAATTCCGGGGCATAGAATCCGGTCAGTCGGGTAGGTAAGGCGGAGAAGATGCCGCAGGTCTCGGCCCGCAAGCGGTAACTGAGCGTATGCTTTCCGCGAGGCAAAAGCGGTATAAACATCGCTACTCGGTCGTCGCGGAATTCCTGATAGGCGTTGAGGCTGTTGTTCCCATAGCCGCTGCGGACTTCCAAGGTTTCATAACACGCGGCTTTGAAATCTTCGAGCAGCATATACTCGTAGTCGTTTTTGCTTTCCAAGACTAGCTCGACTTCGAGCAGGTCAGCCGATTGCAGCACGGCGTGCGGCGGCAGCAATTCACGGCGATACTTCTCACGACGAGCGCTCTGAGCCCGGCCGCCACTGCCAGCGATGCAGGTCTGCTCGTCTGCCCGGATAAGTCGGTAGGTCTGGCGCCGGACCTTGACTTCCAATCCGGCAGCAGTGATAAAATCCTGCTGGCTGAAGAAGCGCATATAGACATTGTAATAGAGCGGCCCTTGGCCTTTTTTACGGATTTCAACCGTGTGCTGGCCAGGCTGCAACGCATCGCCAGTGACGACAAAGCGGTTATTGGCAGTAAAGATATTTTTCGGGTTGTAGCGTTCGGTCGCTATGGTCTGACCATCGAGCAAGACTTCGATTTCGAGCTCACTCTTGCCCTCGCCATTGGCATCCAGGAAGACACTGAAAGCCTCCAACACTGCGGCCGTATCGCGCGTCGAGCGCCAGTAAGTGCCGTGTTTTCGGTTATTCAGCAAGTACTTCACTAGGCGGCGGCTCAGCTCGCCCTGCCCTTCTCCAGTCCTGGTCAATAGCTTCAAGAATGCGGCTTGAGTTTCCATTTCATCGCCGTACCAACACCACCAGAAATTCGCGCTGCCGAGATTCAACCAGGCGGTCTGGTTTTCTTCATCTTGCTGGACGAATTGTCGTAAATTACGCACCAGCTCCAGCAGCCGTTGCTGTTGCGGTTCAGTCTGCTGCGATCGGTTATGCAATTCCAGGTACTCCCATTCGCCGAGAGCAAACAACGCCTTGCTGTATAGGCTCAGGTGTTTCTTATCGAGGAACAGCCTCTCCGCCATTGTGGGCTGGTAGTACTGTTCCTCTCGGGCTTGCGCCAAGACTTGGAACACCAGCGCATCCAAGTTATCGGCGTGCGTCTTATGCCGGTTATGCCCTAGTGGCAATTGCATCCGGCGCAATGACTCTTGTTGATATTTCGCCAACCAGGCCAAACCGCGCTGCAGTGACTCCTGCTCGACAGCCATCTTGCACTGCTGAGCCAGCAACAGTCCGTGCACGACCACGGCGGTCAGATGCGGCGAGGAAGACTCACCCCAGCCACTGAACCAGCCCCAACCGCCATCATTGCACTGCATCTGAGTGAGGGCCGCCAAGCCCTCAGCAACTATGCCCAACAGCGCTTTCTCACTGAAAACAGGTGTGATATCCTCGTATCGTCGCCATTGCTGCGCTCGCTCAACCGGCGAGCCGAGTTCCTGAGCATTGAGGTTAGTCGTCTTGTTAGCCAGTTCAGCAAGCGGTAAATCAAGTCGTTGCAATACTTGTCGAGTCAAGACGGCGGGTAAAAAACGATTCAAGGTCTGTTCAGTACAGCCATAAGGCGAACTCAGCAAGTACGGGATGGCATCCAGCATCGCCAGAGCCAAGCTGGGCGAACAAGCGACCTCGAGTCGCGCAGTATGAGAGCGGAATTCCTGGGGCAGCGTGAAGACGACTTGTCCCTGGGTGTCTTCGGGCTTGATAACACCACTGTGGGCCAGCAGAATATCCTGGCCGTGGACCTTCACCGGGAATTTCTGCTCCATTGCGTCGGACTCTTGTTTACTCAAAGCCTGCACCCGAATTGTCGCTTCGCCGCTGCGCAGCACCCGCACCCGCCAATCCACCCGTTTTTGGCCACCCGGGGGGACCAGCGCGCTCTGCTGAGTCGGACTAACGGGCAGCAATTCCAGGCAATCGCCAGCCAAGGCGACAAACAATTGAGCAGTCAGTTCCTGCTCGAGATAGTTATGCACGATGGCGCTCAAGACTACTTCGTCCTTCTCGACGAAAAAGCGCGGTGCTTGTAAGCGCACCAGTACATTTTTCGAGGTAATCAATTCGCATTCGCCCTCGCCGACTTGGCACTGCGGGCCCATTGCCCAGACGCGGACTTTCCAAGTCGTCAAGCTGTCAGGCATCGCGAGGTCAAGTTTGGCCCGGCCATCTGGACCGGTGACCACACTCGCGGTCCAGAAAGCGGTGTCAGCAAAATTACTACGCAGCATCGGCTGGGCGAGTTCGATTGAGCCAGCATCGACTTCGGCTCGCTCTGCGACCATATCCATTGAGGTGGCTTTCTGCATCGATCTTTCTGTTGGAGCGTTCGCTATCATTCTGGCCGAGCGCACTGGCCCACCGCCCATCGCCCCCGAAAAAGCCAGTGAATCAGTCATCAATTCATCTTGATTTAACAATTCACGGTCGAAGATACCGATTGATTCCAAGGTTTTTTCCTTCTCGCGCAAAGAATTCAGCAAGACCCACGCCATACTGCTGTATGAGGCGTGATGGGCACGGCGCCATTTCCAGAAATGCGGTTTAATGGCCGGGACATTACTGCCGCCAGAAATGTATTCCAAGCTTTTATCATAGACGGTGACTACCACATTGCCGGTAAAAGGCTGTCCAGCGGTATCAGTCAACAGCAATTCGAGGGCAGTCTTAGCGCCCGGCTGCAAGCGCACTTCAGCTGGCTGGAGATCGACATTCAAGATGCGCTTGGCGGGCGGGACCGCCAGTGAACGCACCACTGAGTGCACTCTGCCAGCATTGATCAATGCCGCTTCAACAAAGAAATTCGGGCGGTCGGCTTCAGTGACTGGGATGGTTATTTCCTGGCTCTTCCCAGATAAATGATAGAATTGCGGCCGTTGGCAGATGCCATTTTGCGGCCGCAAGAAGAGCATCACCAGGCTGTCCGGCAAGGCGGCATTAAGCCGCAATCGCACAGTCTCGCCGGGGGCGTATTCTGACTTATCAGCCACGATTTCTAACGCGTTATAGCGATAATCAGCAATCTTCTCGCCTTGCCCATATACTGACAGCAGACAAGCGCCAGTCAGCATTTCCACCGACTCTCCAGCTGGGCGCAGGGTCCAAGCCAAGCGGTACTGTCCGGGCTGGCTAATTTGCAAGCGCTGAGCGGTGTGACCGCTCTCGTCGAGGGTTACAGCCCATTCTTGCAGGGACGATTCCTGGGGCTGCTGTTTGGCATCGTATTGTATGCGCAGCAGCTGCAGAGTGCCTTGGCCTGCTACGGGCAGCCCAGCGAGGGTGCTGGCTTGGGCAAATGCGGTCACTGCATCGCCAACCTGGAAATGCCCGCCATTAGTCCAGGTATGCAGGCGGAATTGTTTTCTGCCAACGAGCACTTGTCCCTTCCCGACGATAGTTCGTCGCGAGAGGTCACGCACCTCGGCGGTAATTTCATAGCGGTGGTCGCGGTCGCCGTACAGCTGCTTGGCGATATCGGTATCGACAGTCAGCTGGACCTGCCCATCTTCGTCAAGGTCCTGTTCGATTTGGGCGACCACTTCGGGGGCCGGGGCTGGCCGGAATGGCAGCCAGAAGTTTCTCGGGCGGAGACAGCCCCAGCTATCCCAGCCTGGATACCACGGATATTCTTCCCCAAGCCACCAATAGCCGCGCCCGTACAACCAGTCCCAAGGACGGATAGGCCAGAAATCGGCCTGATGTTCATAGCGCAGGACTTTGATTTTGACTCGGCCCTGGGTGACCGGCTCGCCGAAGTAATATTTAGCGCTCACTGGCACGGTAAACGCCTCGCCGAGCTTAACTGCGGCTGCAGGAGTGCCGACAATGACCTCGAATTCCGGTTTCTTGTATTCCTCGACCCGGAAATTCACTGCGCCGGTGTACCCCCCGGTGTAGCCACGGGATTGAGGGCTGGGATTTCCGGCCAGCAGCAGCGAATAGACACCCAGGCGGGCATCTTCGGGAAGCTGGTATTCTCCGGCGATGCCACCATATTCCGAGAAGCTCAGCTGCGGCAAGCCCTTGCCAGATTCAGCCGCATCAGAGAGTGGCTGAGGCTTTTCGCCCGGGACTTGCAACCAGACAGCGGCCGGCTTGCCACTCCAGGGGTTCTTTTGCTCTGCATAAGTGACTTCCTGCTGCCAGGCCGCGAATTGCAGCACTTGGCCAGGGCGATAAACAGGACGGTCAGTAAGCAACAGCGCCTTGCTGGCAGGCTGATGCTCCGACGACGCGGCCCGAAATAATATGGCGGACAAATCGGCGCAGAGGAATTCACCCGGCAGAGCAGCACTCACCAGGCAGCGCCAGGAGGCATAGCCCTCGTGCTGTCGCGGCAACTGCAGATAAGCGCTGCCGTATTCGTCGGTTGTCAAGGTATAATGCTGCTGCTCGAGTACCGACTTGCGCTGTTTATTGTCCCAACGGACATTCCAGGCAAAAATTTGCAATTCTGCCTTCGCTACTGGCTCGCCATCTTTCGCTTTAGACAATTGCCAGAGTGTCTCCTGTTGCAGGTTTTTCGCTACCAGGAGGTGTTCCTGAGCCAGCACCGGGATGCGGCTAATCTGCCCGCCTGGCAATTCACAGACCAGCCAATAGGCACCTGGCGCTGTGACCGGAACTTTTATGCTTAAAACCTGATCGCGGTGATTCTCGGCGGGTGTAAGCTGTTGTTGCCACTCTTGCACTTTCTGGCCAATGAATTTCTTATTCTGCCCATCCAGGAGCCAGTTACCGAGATTGGCGAAATGGTAATTCAAGTCCTGGCGGTTACCGGCCTGGATACGCGCTTCCGCTTCTTTAACTATGCCAGGCATATCGAGTTGGAAGAGTTGAAACTTGGCGCTCGTGGCATTACGGAAGCGCAAATTCACCCGCAGCTCGTCGCCAAAGACCTGCGCTTTGGTAGGCAGGAAAGTCGCCCAGTTGCCGGTAATTTTAGCGATCTGACGTTGAGCCGTCTGTGATTGAAGGCGGGCATATTGCTGCCACCAGAGCAAGGCTTTTTCGGGATGTCGACGGTTCTCTTGGATGCCTGCCAGGCATTCAAGAAGCCATTCCTGCTGGCGTTTTTGCCCGCCAAACTGGGTTTGCCACTGCTCAAGCAAAACGGCATAAAGTCTGTTGAAATTATAATCATCGGGGAGTTTGAAGCGCTGGATGCCACTGGCCAGCCGGGCCACTGTCTCATCGTCGCTGAGCGTCTCCAAGGCCAGCAAACCGGCAGTCCGCTCTTGTCCGGCATCGTTATCTGGTCTTAGCCAGCGGAAGAATTCCTGCAGGGTGTGGGTGCCGTAAAGGCTGTAGCTATAATTAGCCATAATCAGCCTTGCCTGCCACTGCCCCAAGGGCGTACATTGCCCGGCCTGTTGCAACAACCAACGCCAGCGTTCGCCATCATTGCTTGCTTGGGCAAAAGACTCTGGAAGAGTATAAAACAACGGCTGGCCGTCTATACCCACCACCGCGCCAGCGATCGCAACTTCTTCATTCTCGGCCGAGTCCCAGTCTGGGACGCTCGCCAAATCACTGAGATTTTGCAAACGCCAGGAGGTTTCTGCCAGCCGTGGCAGTCCGTCGAGAAGCAGCGAGCGACCTTGCGGGCCTAGAAAGGCGACCGCGAAATCGCAATAGAAATTGGCCGCCTGCTGCAGGTCGTCAGGGTGGTTTTTCTGCAGCAGCTGCAATGCCTGGTGATACATCTGCAAAGCCCGGCGGCGATTGCACTCAGCGACCGACAGCCATTTCCCGCCGTGTCGTGACCAGCCGCGCTGGAATTTCCCTTCCAGGAGATAGCCCTGTGTCTCTTGCTGCAAGATAAATTCAGCCAGTCTCCATTTCAATTTCCAAGACTGTTCGGCCAGCGGGATAATCTGTTCCAGCAAGTCATCTACTGCTGATTGCTGGTTAAGGCAGCTCAGGCAACTGCTGGCTTGCAAAAAATCGCCCCAGAGGGTCTCATTATCGGCTTCACTGACTGGTGGGTTCTGCAACAATTGTTGATAGAGGTTCAGCGCCTCGGCATAATTTTCTTGTTTATAGAGCCCCGCAGCCTGCTGGCGCAGAGCCTTGCGCTCAATATCTTGGCCCATTAGTCTTCCTCCAGTTGAAAGTATAGCCAGCAGCAACAGAAAAGATAGCTTCAGCATTGTTTTAATTCTCCTTAACAGCAACAGTCCGGGCAAATGAAAACAGGCCTGAATAGACGAGCAACGCCAGATGCTGCAGGTTAGTACTTTTTACGGGTTTGGATAGAGATATCCGAGGGAGAGAAAATCACCTTGCTGTATGGCGGGACATTGGCTGTCAGCCAGACATTACCACCGATGGTAGTATGGTGGCCAATGGTGATATCGCCCAAGATGGTGGCACCGGCGTAAATCGTCACCGAGTCTTCGATATTGGGATGGCGTTTATGGCCCTTAATTAACTTGCCACAGCCATCCTTGGGAAAGCTCAGGGCACCCAGGGTCACGCCCTGGTAAATCTTGACATTGTCACCGATAACTGCGGTGTCACCGATCACCACACCAGTACGGTGGTCAATGAAAAAACTATTGCCGATGCTGGCACCGGG
>CAZUCG010000051.1:0-4101 GCA_964619145.1 uncultured Lentisphaeraceae bacterium
CCCGCAAACAGAATTCCGGGGTCGGCCGACAATAATTGATATAGGCGCAGAAATTCAGCATCAGGTCTGGGCGGGCAGCGCTCAGTTGGCTGGCGACATCCCGCAGCATATCGAGATAGATGCGGTCGGCGAGATAGACGTGGGTGGAGAGGCTATAGAGCTCGCCTTTCTGGTCCGGGTCATAGAATTTTGAGCATTCCGAGCATTCGCACCAACCGAAACCGTCATTAGGAATCAGTGCCAAGGTCTTGACTTCCGGGTGCTCGCTGGCGTATTTAAGCATATTCTTGACTATTTCACGGCGCAGTTCAGGGTTGGTCGTGCACAGTTGTTCACTGAGCAGCAGGCCATTTTTGTCCGGCACGGGCTTGATGCGCCGGCCATTGACTTCGGCAAAAAACTCAGGGTGCTCGGCTTGGTATTTTTCGCCTGGGATCCAATAATTGAAGTTATGGTGTCCGCTTTGCACCTCGATGCCGCGGATTTGGAACATCGTTTTGCCTTCCGGCGACAGATGGTCGTAATACTTCATCCAAGTATTAAGGTAATTGAGCTTGTTCTTGGCCATCCAGTCCGCGAGCAGAGGCGTATCGTCATTGAAATCGAATTCCTGCACGAAGCCGCGGATACTCAGCAGTGGCTTGCGAGGAGCAATCAGCACCCCTTGAGGCAATGAAAGCTCTTTATCGCTATCAGTCAGAATATCTTGGCCTGGGGCGAAAAAACAAAATCCCAAGAATTTTTCGGCAAAATCATAAACGCCATACAGTACGTCGAGTTCGCTAGCGCCGCTGAAGCGCAGTTGGCCATTTTGTTGAGATACGGCAAACGAAACCTGGCTGTCATCGAGCACGAACACCGCGGTCAGGGCCGGCCCAGCAGTCGGGAATCTTCGAGACCACAGTGCTTGCAGTTCGCTCTGAGCCAATTGCAGCGTCGGATGAGTAAATTCACAGGGACTAAAACGCATAGCCATTCCTTACTTTTGCTTACCTGAGGTGAAATTAGCAGACCCGGCCAGCGAATCTAACCGACGCGCAATAATGCAAACAAACGCGCCGTCGGGGCAAGAAGCTCACCAATCGAAGAGCTGTAGCTGTTGCTCATCCTGGTCTTTTTTGCGACGCTTACTGGCAGCCAACTTGGGCTTGCCCTCCTCACCCAATTCATTATTCTCCAAGTTATGCAATACCTCACCTGCCCGGCTGAGGACGGCTTTGGGAATACCGGCCAGGCGGGCGACGTGGATGCCGTAACTCTTATCCGCAGTGCCTGGGACGATCTTACGCATAAAAGTAATGCTCTCGCCTTGCTCTTTCACCAGGACATTGAAATTTTTCACTCCGTTTTTGGTCAAAGCCAAGTCGGTAAGTTCGTGATAATGGGTGGCGAATAGCGTCCGAGCCTTGACTTTTGGGTTGTCGTGCAGATATTCCGCGACCGCCCAGGCCAGGCTCAAGCCATCGAAGGTGCTGGTGCCACGACCGATTTCATCCAGGATGATCAGGCTGGCTGGTGTGGCGTGATTGAGGATATTGGCAGTCTCGACCATTTCAACCATAAAAGTAGATTGACCGCGACTGATATCATCGGCCGCGCCAACACGAGTAAAGATGCGATCGGTCAAGCCAATAGTGGCCTGCTGAGCAGGAATAAAGCTGCCCATTTGGGCCATAATAACCAGTAATGCGACTTGCCGGATATAAGTGGATTTACCAGCCATATTCGGTCCGGTGACGATGGCCAATTGAGTGCCCGCAGTATCCAACTCGACGTCATTGGGCACAAAGACCTCACCCTGCATCCGGGCATCCAAGACCGGATGACGGCCGTCGTGGATAACCAATACCGGCCGGGGCGAAATCTGTGGCCGCACGTAATGGTATTGCCCAGCCACCTCGGCCAAGGCCGCTAGGCAATCAATGACCGCCAGAGCGCGAGCACAACGCTGGATAGTAGCCGTCTCGCGAGTGACTTCTTGACGTAATTCCTGGAATAACTCGTGCTCCAAAGCCTTGCTTTTCTCTTCCGCGCCCAAGACCTTGTCCTCAATTTCCTTCAATTCCGGGGTAATAAAGCGCTCGGCATTGACGATAGTCTGCTTGCGCAAGTACTCGGGTGGGGCCAGCTCCAAGTTGGACTTGCTGATTTCAATGAAATAACCGAAGACCTTGTTGAAGCGCACTTTCAGGGATTTAATGCCGGTGCGTTCCTGTTCCTGCGCTTGGTAGGCGGCAATCCAGTCTTTGCCCTCGGCGGTTGCCCGGCGCAAGATATCGAGTTCTTGATTGAAGCCCTCGCGGATCATCCCGCCATCGTGGATAGCCACCGGTGGTTCATCGACAATGGCGCGTTCAATCAGGCTGGTCAAAGCCGGCATAGCCTGCAGTTCAGACCGCTGTTCTTGCAATAAAGCCACCGGCGAATCAAGCAAGAGCGTTTTCAGGCCCGGGACTTCCTCCAGGCCGCGCCGCAGCACCAGCAGGTCGCGGGCACTGGCGTTGTTGCCCAGACTTAAACGCATCACGGTGCGCTCCAAATCACGCACTGCAGTCAAAATTTCCCGCAATTCAGCCAGCAGCAGCGGGCTGTGCAACAGATAATCCAGGGCATCGAGCCGCGCCTCGATAGCCAGCTGCTTCAGCAAGGGACGCAGAATCCATTCCCGCAGCAAGCGAGCACCCATCGGGGTCACCGTCTCATCGAGGACCGACAACAGGGTATTACCTTTGCCATCAGCAAAAATCGGCTCCACGAGTTCCAGATTGCGTTGGGAAATGCGGTCCAGGATCAGGCAATCGTCGGTCTGATAAGTGCTCAGGCTGGTAATATGGGCGGCGTTCTGACGGAGGTTTTTTTGGGCATAATGCAAGATGGCGCCGGCGGCGGCGATACCGAGGTCCAGTCCCCGACAACCGAAGCCGTCAAGTGACGCGACAGTGAAATGGCGCTGCAGGTCCTCTCGACAAACTGCGACATCGAACAGCCAATCGTCCAAAGACGTCCAGACTAATTGTTCTGGAACAGTCAGCGCGAAGCCATTCTTCCGGCAATTCTCGAGCCAAGTGGCGGGCACCACGCATTCGACTGGCTGCAGGCGGTTAAA
Organism: uncultured Lentisphaeraceae bacterium; assembly: GCA_964619145.1. Lineage (GTDB taxonomy): Bacteria > Verrucomicrobiota > Lentisphaeria > Oligosphaerales > Oligosphaeraceae > JAAZIZ01. The sequence continues at coordinate 3,107 of CAZUCG010000051.1, forward strand.
CTCCATTTCCAAGGCCGCCTGGCCGTTCGTCTCGGTCAGGCGAAAATCACCGGTAGAGAGGTCGAGAAGTGCCAGGCCATATTTGTCTTTCTGGGGATAGAGAGCTAAAAGGAAATTGCTCTTGCCGGCGTTAAGCAGCGTGTCATCCAGCAGCGTCCCGGGGGTCATAACCTGAGTGATTTCGCGTTTGACCAACCCCTTGGCTAGTTTCGGGTCCTCAACTTGTTCAGCGATGGCGACTTTCAGGCCGCCGGCCAAAATACGGGCGATGTAGGTTCGCAGCGCGTGATATGGCACACCACACATCGGGATGCCAGCCCGGGCCGTGAGTACCACGTCCATCAACGGTGCGGCAGTCTTGGCGTCATCAAAAAACAGCTCATAGAAATCACCCATTCGGAACAATAAAATGGTGTCGCTCGACAAATCCTTCTTGGCCTGCATATACTGCCGCATAGCGGGAGTGAGTTCGGAGTACTTTGACATAAGGCGAAAATCCTGTAGTCGACAGTGAGGTTACGCTGCTTGTCGGCTGATTTTGGTGCGGAAAACTGGTTTAGAAGAGGCGGAGGGTGCTTTCAGTGGGAGGGGCAAAGGCGGTAAAACTGCTCACTCCGTGCTGGATTTTGTCATCGCCAGACAGAATTGTCAGGCGGACGTAACGAGCGGTTATTGGCGGGAAAGTCACGAATTCTACGCTATGTTCAATCTCATTCTGACTCATATCCACCATCTCGGGCAGAAGGACCTGGTCGGCAGAGAGAAATTCTAGCTGGAATTTCACCGGCTCTGGGACGAGTCCGGCCTCGTAATCGAGATTCAACTCAGCCCAGATAATGCGCGCTGCCGAGACCTGAATTCGTCGGCCAAGTCAACTTGCAGCCACGGCTCCTTGTCGTCGCTGGCTGGCTCCCACCAAGTATGGGTACAGTCATCTATCGCAAAGGTGCCAAAATGATCGTGCTGATAGCTCGATTGGGTCAGGCGCTTATTGA
>CAZUCG010000051.1:4201-10770 GCA_964619145.1 uncultured Lentisphaeraceae bacterium
GCAAAGGTGCCAAAATGATCGTGCTGATAGCTCGATTGGGTCAGGCGCTTATTGACTGAGACCGGCAACAGCCCCAGGTCACCAGTAGATAACGACTGCGGAGTGGCAGTCACCCGAACATGCGGCGTGCCATCGGCCGCGAACTCAACCCGGTCCATCCCGACCCGACGTTCGAAAACGTGCGAGCGACGCAACAAGCAGGTGTAAAATTGCCATACCGTGCCGTTCGGGCCAGCGACCATACCGCCGTGACCAGTGCCATTGACAATGCCGTGGGGCGAGAGCAGCATCGGCTGTTTGGGCGGCGTGAAGGGGCCCAGTGGCGATTCAGTGGAGATATAGCAGGAGGCAGCGTAATGGCGAAAATTCGTACCACAGGAAGCATACTGCAAATAGTATCTGCCGTTGTGTTTGAACATCGCCACGCCTTCATTCCAACCAAAGTTTAGGTGTTCGTCGTATTCGCCGTAGTGCTCCCAAGCATTTTCCGGTCGGTAGGTAATCAGGATTTTCTGGTCCGAGATGGCACGCGTGGGATTATCCGGGTCGAGCTCCACCCCACAGATGCCGCCGCCGGGGCAACTGCCCCAATACAAGTATAAGCGACCGTTGTCATCACAAAACAATGATGGGTCCAGGTACTCTGGCTGCAAGGACTGGCCATTACGGTCAAGAGGCTCGCCAAGATTCTCAAAAGGCCCCAACGGCGTTGGGGCAGAATAGAGTTTGGGAACCTTATCGCGCAATAGGCAACTCGCAGTCAATAAGAACCGCTGCCCGCATTTAGCCAGCGTTGGCGCATACCCGAGGTCCACAGCCAATTGCAGTGGCCGGTATTCCCAATGCACCAGGTCGGTGGAGATAAAAGCCTGGCTAACTGACGGATACATATACCAAACGCCGTCGTAATAAAGCATCTCCGGATCAGAGACTTCGCGAAAATCACGTTTCCGGCCGCAGAAAGCGCTGAGGTCTGGGTCTTCTTGCCGGCAACAGATGCCACGACCGATATCAGGCAAAGGCAAAGGATTGCAATAGATGTCGGTGGTCATTTATCTCTCCTAAAGGAATAATCGCCCGGCTGAAGTCAGTCTGCAAGGCTGCAAAACGCGTTTTTAGCCAGCCTCTGAATCTTCGGGCCTTCCGCTTCTTCAGTAGCGGGGAATCGATTCAATGATAATATAACTTGCGAAAGGCAATTATGGTACTTCAGTTGCACACTTTATGCCGCATTTCGAAATGCAAAAGCATAAAGATGTGATATTTTATGTAGATTACTGACAACTAGCGTCAAATAGCCTCTTCAGCGCAACTCAGCCGAAGCTGTTGCCAGCACCGCAAAACACTTCTTTCAGCAGCATAGCACTTCTTAGCTTATGATTCAGTTTATCAACGTCAGCAAATCTTTCGCCTTACAACAAGTTATTATCGATGCCACTTTTTCCATCGTGGATGGCGAAAGCCTGGGCATCGTCGGCCCCAACGGCGCAGGCAAAAGTACCTTATTCGAAATGCTCTCCGGACAAATTACCCCGGACAAGGGCGAGTGCTCCTATCCGGGCAACCAACGCCTCGGCTATGTTCGCCAGCAACTGCATCCGTACGCACAAAAAACTAGCCTCGTAGAATATGCCGAAAATGCCCTACCAGAAATCAGGATTATCCAGGCTGAGATGCATCGCATCGAAGAAAAACTGACTACCGCCGACGACACTGAACAGGCGCGGCTGCTGAGAAGGCTCGGGGACCTGCAGACGGAATTCGAGCACCTCGGCGGATACGAAATCAAATACCGGGCCGAGACTATCCTCAGCGGACTCGGCTTCAGTGTCAAACGCTTCGATGACAAATTCTCGACGTTCAGCGGCGGTTGGCAAATTCGGGCCGAATTAGCCCGCGTGCTGGCCGCTAAACCGGATATCCTAATGCTGGATGAGCCGACTAACTACCTCGATGTACCGGCGGTGGAATGGCTGCGGGAATATCTGAAAGCTTATACCGGAACGCTGCTGCTGGTCTCCCACGATCGATTCCTACTTAATTCCCTGACTAATGCTACCCTGGAAGTAATGGGTGGACACGTGACCCGCTACCCTGGTAACTACAGCAGCTATATGCGCGAGAGAGAAGCACGATACGAGCAAATGCTGGCCCAAAAACGCAATGTGGATCGCAAAAAAGAACACCTCGAGCGCTTTATCGACCGTTTCAAAGGCAAGGCAAGCAAAGCCTCGCAAGCGCAAAGCAAGCAGAAACAACTGGACCGACTCGAAGATATCGAAGTGCGCTCTATTACCATCAAGGGACCGAAAATCCGCCTGCCAAAACCGCCACGCTCTGGCCAAGAGGTCGTACGGCTGGAGCAGCTCCGCTTCTCTTACGACGGCAAAACTGATATCGTCGCTGGCCTGGATTTACGCCTGGAACGCGGTGAGCGGGCGGCTTTCATCGGCTTGAATGGTATGGGCAAGACGACGCTGCTGCGCCTGATGGCCAATAAACTGCAGCCAACTGGCGGCAAAGTCGTCTTGGGACACGGCGTAGAGTTGGGCTATCAGTCTCAGGATTATGCCGATACGCTGGACCCGGAGCGCACCGCCTACGATACTGCCAAAACTTATGCCGCAGAGCGCAGTGAGGCAGAAATACGCCAGCTATTGGGCGGCTTCGGCTTCCACGGCGACGAAATTGAGAAAAAAGTACAGGTCTTGAGCGGCGGCGAGAAGGTCCGCCTGGGCTTAGCTAGATTGTTGCTCAGACCACTGAATTTCCTGCTCCTGGATGAGCCTACGACCCACCTCGACATCTATGCTCGCGAGGCTCTGGAAGACGCTTTGCGGGAGTATCAAGGCACTCTCTGCCTAGTCAGTCACGATATCGAATTCGTCAAAGCAGTAGCGACCACCATCTTCTATTTGACGCCCCAAGGCATTACTCGCTATTACGGCAATTACGCGTATTTCCGGCAGAAATTGGCTGAGGAGGAAGCCTTACGCATTCCGTCGGTCTCGGTGACAGTCGACAAAGCCCCCCCGCCTGCCCCCCAGACGCCTGCGGGCAAACAAGCCCCTCCGATTGCTGTATCGGCAAAGTCTCCCCCGGGAAGCACTAACGCGCCCAATGTCGAGCGCAAGCAGCGCCGTCGTGATGACGCACTGGTGCGCAATGAAATCAGCAAGCTCAAGCGCCCGCACGAACGCATTGTCGAACAGGCCGAGACTCAGATGGCCGCACTAGACCAAGAGCAAACAGAGATCTACGCCGCCATCGCAGCAGCCAAGCCGAATACCGATTTTGCGGCTTTGAACCGCCGCCTGGCTGAAATCCGCAAGGAGATGGATCTCCAAGTCAGCAATTGGGAAAAATCTGCCGCGCGGTTGGAAAAACTAACTGCTGAATGCGAAGGACGCATCGCAGAGTTGTCGAATTAAATCTGGCACTACTCTGGCGGCCGAACAATAACTATCCGCCCGCCAGATGCCGTGACCAGCGCCCCCAGCACCGAGTTATTTAGCGTGCCGCAGGTAGCGCTTAAAAACATCATATATAGCAGGATTTTTCACTACGTGCTCGAAGCCACAAACGGACAGATGGGTGGCTCCGCCTGACAACATAGTCTGCAACTCCCGCTCCACCAACGCCGGCTGTTTTTCTGGAAAATTTTTCATTGGGGTATTGTAGTAGCCGATAAAATGCACACCAGCGGGATATCTGCTGATAATGCGGGAATATTCCAGGATTTTCTTTTCTGGCCAAGGGAAATACCAGGCGGCAGTCTCAGCGCAAAAATCGAGCTTCAGCAACCGCCCATACAGCGGATTTGGCAGGAATACTGGATAGAGATGAGCAAAAGTCAGCATCTCTGGCCGCAATGATTTGACCTGCTCGACCATCTCGTGGTAAAATGATACTAATTGTTCTTGAAAGAATGCCTCTTCCAGGTCCAACGGGGTGGAAGTCAACTGATGTTTACGACAATACTCCGCTAATTTATCCTGACAATCCTGACAATGACAACGCCGGTAATTCATAAAGCCGACATAATCGAAGGCGATGCCAGCGTAGTCGTTGTTGGCGCACATCTCAGTCAAGTATTCTTTGCACATCACTCGTACCGCGGGGCTGCCCAGGCAGAGCAAACGCGTCGGCAGGACATCGGGGAGGTACTTGCCAGTCGAGATATCGAAGGGCGGCTCACCACCGTGATGTGAAGGCAAATCAACTCCCTCGGCTTGGTCAACCCAACGAAATTTATGCAGCGCCTCCTGGCTGGGTGACATTACTTGCAACGGCGCCGGCTGACCGGGCTGTCGCTTCTTCCAGAGCGATTCTAGCGGCATCAGGCAAGGATAGGTCCGGATGCCGTACTTCTTGGCCAAGGCCAGTTGAAGCGCATTGCCGTGACTGACGACCGCATCCGTGACCCCAACGTCCGCCGACTTTTGTACCAGCTCCTCAGTCCTGGGCAGACTCCAGGCAAAAAAGCGCTCGAATTTTTGTTCTGGGAAGATGCAGCCGTTCAAGAATAGACAAGAGAGCAACAAAGCGAAAAAATATTTATTTTTCATAATTGCGAGCTGTTTGTGGTTTAAGATGCTACCAATCACGAGGTTCAGTGAAAGTCGGTTCATTCTTTATCTCCTTTAACCGCAATCGTGCCTTTATAAGTCAAGTGGTACGGTGTCTTCAGCATTTCGCGCCAAAAGAGCAGCAAATTATGCAGGCTGATATTGATAATCAAGCCGCAGCAGATAAGCAGAATCAGCAAGCTGGAGCCGCCATAACTCAGGAAAGGCGCGGTAACGCCAGTGGTAGGGCACCACCCACTAACCACGCCGATATTGATCAATGCCTGGAAACTAATCATTACGCCGATGCCTAGACACAGCAGAAGTTCCGGCCGGCCACGACATTGGCGGGCAATGAAAATAATACTGGTGAACATTGATAAGTAGAGTATCACCACCGCGGCTACACCCAAAAAGCCCAGCTCCTCGCCGATGACCGCTACGATGAAGTCCGTATGCGCCTCCGGCAAGAAGGTCTTGATTACTCCACGTGAGAATCCACGGCCACGGAACCCCCCGCCGCCCATCCCGAGTTGTGAACGCCAGAGCTGGAATGCGTCTCCAAGCTGCTCTGCCTCGGGATTTTGATATGAAGTCATACGGCTGACGCGTTCCGGGCTAATCAAAACAGCCATCACTCCCAAGCACAGACCGCCGAGCACAATCAGCATCAGGTAGCGTGCCCGCACACCCGCGAAGAACATCACTGCGAAGCAGCAGAGGCCGGTAATGACCGTCGTGCTCAAGTCCTTGCCCAATAATATCAGGACCAGTATGCCGCCAATGATGCTGGCAGGAATCAGCAGGCCTTCCTTGAATTTCTTGATTTTCTCGCGGGCCAAGTTACCGTAATATGACGACAAGTAGATGAGCAGAAATACTTTGGCGAATTCTGATGGCTGTACTTGGACGCTATGCCCCCCCCCAGAGAACTTCAACCAGCGAATCGCGCCCTTGATTTCTGCCACGAAGGGGAAGTACAGCAACCAGGAATGGTTGATTTTATATCCTACAGAGGCTATCGCCAAATAGAGCAACGGCGTCGCCACCAGCACAATCCCCCACAGCGAATAGCGCTGCAAATATTTCAACGGTATGAAGGCCGTCAACAACGCGGCCAGCAAGCCGACGATTAGCCAGAGGACCTGATGCCAGAAAAGCTTAGCGCCCACCGAATGCACGGTAGCTGAATACACCATCGGCAATCCTAAGGCTATCAGCCCCAGCATCGATAACAGGAAGATTATCGGCCAGGTCCGCACGCTGAGCAGACCTTGCAGCCCCTGCGTCGCCTGCTCGTCGACCGACCAAACTTGTTCTGAACCTATCTCTGACATAATGCTAGTCTGAGCTGATGCTGCTATTGTCCAGGTGTTATCGATTTGCCTAAAATAAGCAAGAAGATCTCCTGCCGTGGTTTTAACTCCCAAGAAAAACCGGCTTCTTCAAATAAAGTCACGGTTTTTTGCAGGGCACTCCGTCCTGGGTCGGCCAACAGGAACTGTCCGCCTGGGGCGAGATATCGGCAGACACAAGACACCAGCGGCTCGACCATTTTTTTCTCGTAGATCAAGTCGCTACCCAGAATTATCTCGAATTGCCCGACTGGCATAGGTTTACGCCAATCCAGCTGCCAGTATTTGATCTCAGTCAAGCCATTCAGGGCGGCATTGCGCAAGAAGAAAGCCTGGTTATCGGGATGGAAATCCGCGGCTGTGACCTGCGCACCACATTTTCCGGCACAAAGCGCGGGCAGCCCCAATCCGCAGCCGAGCTCCAACACCCGCCGACCGACAAACCTCTGCTGCTGCTCGAGCACGAATTCCGCCAACACCCGGGCTGATTCCCACAGACGAGTAAAGTAGGGGATTTTATCAGTCTCCCTTGGCGAGACTTTGACGTAATAATCCAAGGCCTCATCAAGGTCCTTGATCGAACACAAGCGAAAGGACAGCGGGCCGACCTGTATCTCCTCAATGGAATGAGCAAAAAGCAGCTCAG
>CAZUCG010000052.1:0-10613 GCA_964619145.1 uncultured Lentisphaeraceae bacterium
AGCAAATCAGGCGGAAAGCGGATCTGAAAATTCAAAATTTGATTCCGCATCGCTGCCGTTCGTGTTCCTGCAGTCGTGCCGTTGCTAGGGCTTCGTTCACAAGACGACGGCGAGGACGACGGCGTTACATCCTGTGCTGCGCAAGGCCGGGCACACAAGACGACGGCGAGGACGCCGTCGTTACATCCTGTGCTGTGCAAGGCCGGGCACACAAGACGACGGCGAGGACGCCGTCGTTACATCCTGTGCTTCTGTTTAGGGGCGGTATTGCTGGCGTCTGCCAGTTGTGGGGAAGCGCGTCTGCCGGCCTGTTTTGGGAGCAGAGGAGGATGAAGAGCCCTGACGATTTCTGCTATAGCCACTATTTGTATTTGCCGCCCGAGAGAATTCTTCTCGATGCTGTTGGGCGAATTTTTCGGCGTAGTCGAATTTCGGCAGTTGTTTGCGTTCGATGCGGTATCCCAGGCGGCGTTCGACTGCGGCTATTTCAGTCTGGTCGTCGTTGGTGCAGAAGGTAAAAGCCGCGCCGGTCTGCAAGGCCCGTCCGGTTCTGCCAATGCGATGGGTATATGCATCGACGGTATCAGGAATATCGTAGTTTATGACGTGCGAAACGCTGCTGACATCAATGCCCCTGGCGGCAATGTCCGTAGCCACAAGAATCTGGAAGGTGCCGCTGCGGAAGCCATTGAGGGATTCTTGACGGCGAACTTGTGACATATTGCCTTGCAGCGGGGTCGCCAACAGGCCCTCCTTCTGCAGCTGCTCACTGACGCGCTTAGCCCGAAATTTCGTCCTGGTAAATACGATAACGGAGTCGCTCTGGAGTTCTTTCAGGAGGGTTAACAATAGTTTTGTTTTCAGATGCTGCTGGACTGGATACAGGGCGTGAGAGACGGTATTGACCGGGGCATTTTTGCCTAGATCGACCGTCTGAGGCTGCCGCAATACTTCCATTGCCAGATGTTTGACTTCTTTCGGCATAGTAGCCGAAAAAAGCATCGTCTGTCGCATTTTGGGCATTTGAGCGACAATGGCCCTGATGTTGGGCAGGAAGCCCATATCGAATAAATGATCGGCCTCATCCAGCACAAGAATCTCCAGAGTCTTCAGAGAGAGGTTTTTCTGCTGCAGGTGGTCTAGTAATCGTCCTGGGCAGGCCACGAGAATATCAAGCCCTTGCTTGAATTTACGGATCTGGGGCTGAGCGGAGACCCCGCCATAGATTACGGCGGAGCGCAAGCCATAAGCTGGGGCAAAGAGTTCAAAAACGCTATGAATCTGCTCGGCCAGCTCACGGGTTGGTACAATCACCAGGCAACGGATACCCGAAGGTGAGATTTTGCCCAATCGTTGTAGAATTGGCAGCACAAAAGCGGCTGTTTTGCCGGTGCCAGTCGGCGCCAGGCCCATAATATCTTGTCCGGTCAAAAGCAGCGGAATCGTTTTTTCCTGGATTGGAGTCGGTTCGGTATAACCTGCTGAATCGACCAATGAGAGTAAATTTTCCTGCAGTCCTAAAGCTTTAAAGTTCATATATCTCAACTGTTTTTCGCTATGATAACGCTGATTGAGAATAGCTCCTGGCTGTTCCTCAGCGGTGATATTGCTTGACGTCTCATAACTGTGTGAATAACTTGCCTATAATATAAACCAATTTTCCGTAGATACAAGTGGCCAGAAAATGCCAGCAGATTTGCCAGTCTGGGCTGCTGCTGCTGTGCGCATTCTCGCCAGCAATATCAGCGACTTCAGGCTCTGGCTGGATTGTGGGTTTTAGGGGAATGTGGGGCTGCTTTTTGCTGACCTTAGCGGCGCGATTATAAATGCTGCTATATCTTGCCAATGGGAAACGAGGCAAAAAAATCAATCCTCGGCATAGGGTGGTTGAGCGGCAAAAATCGTCAACATCAGCTCGGACTCATCTAGAAGCCTGAACTCTGGTTTTCTTCCTGAGAGTTTTCACTTTCTGTGATGATAATTGGGACTCCCTCGCCGCGTTTATCCATAATAAAGTTCCGTTGACTGCCGATAGCATCCACATTCATCGGGCACCGAGCTAGTAAAGAACTGATCAATTCATTTCGTGCCGATTGTCGTTCTGAGATGCTCTCAAGGGTCATAGTATTGGGGATCGTGCCTGGCGAGAAAATTTCCAGCCGGTCTGAGAATAGATGCAGGAGAATTTTGGAGCCGTAAATAGAGCAATCCCGATGAGCCACTGCGTTGACCACTGCTTCAAAGACTGCGTTCAGAGAGAATTGCGGGGTCTCAATCCGATTAGGCGCTTTGACGGCAAAGACCCGCATATTTCTCTCCACGAACTTACGGGCATCCCGAATCTGAACATCTAGTGGACCGGTGATGTCTTTGGCATTCAGTTGATAGGCGGCGTTTCGCTCTGTGCCTCGGTAACAAACGACTTGAATAAAAGCGCTGGACAGGAAAGACTCCGGTGCATCCGAAGCCAACAATATGCCGCTAACAGTTGCCCGCATTGTGCCGTCTTCATCCTTGGCAATAAGTTTTATCTTTTCGAGAAATTCCTGATCCACTTTGGACGAGATAACTGTCCTGAATGGAAACAAGAACCTCGAATGGATAGCAATGCCGAGGTGTGCAATCTTGTTTTTAGTCCATTTGTGATTAACCGCTATGAGTTTGCTTGAACAATTGTCGGTGCCGGTCTGGAGCCACTTCTCAAGGACCGGTGTCCGAGGAATTCGCCATAGTGATCAGGCGGTCTTGGATAGTGCAGGCTGAAAAATTATATTTTTGTCTAATCCAGTCCATAGTCTTCGGTTGATAGATAAAGACGTGGGTGGGGTCTCTGACATAATGCCAGTTCTTGAAGTCTGCGTCCGGGCGGTACAAGCTAGTCATACAATAGAGCCGGCCCTGCTTTTTGAGGAGGCGTTTCAGCAGTGCGAATTCCTGGTCGGGGTTATGGAAATGCTCGATCACCTCACAACAGACTATATAGTCGTAGGTATCCTTGAGCAGGTCAGGGTCGTGGTGGAAGAAGGGGTCGTAGAGAACAAGGTTAAAGTTCTGCTCACGCAGTAATTTTGTGATCACCGGGCCAGTGCCGGCACCGAAATCCAGGCCCGAGTGTTCTGGCCTGAAGTCCCTTAGAACGGCGGCGACAATTGGCATTACAAATTGCTGATAGCCTGGGTCATTGACATCGTTGTTATGATTTTCATAGCGGGCTTTTTCTTCCTCGGGACTCAGGCGGTATTGCTCGTGGCGATAGACTCCCTGGCATTCCGGGCAGCGAAATAATTGAGTTTCCGGTATTCTGCCTCCGCCGGCCTGATGGCAGAGGGGGCAGGGCATATCATTTATTATAGGTGCAGCGTAATTAAGGTGTGTGCTCATTTTGCTTGTTCAATACTGTTCTGGCAGATTTTCTTGTCGGGTTAGCAGTGATTTGTCAAGGTCTTATTGCGGTAGCTGTTAGCAAATAAAACTGTGTGAGGATAAATGTAATGGCGAATTTTTGGTTTGCAATTAAGACGATGGCGAGGAGAGTCTGTGCCGTCGGTCGCAATTGTTTTTTGGACGAATGAGATGGAGATGGTGGAGAGAAGAGAAGATTGACTTGACAAATCGACGGGTGGTAGTATATTGTGAATTGTGAATCACTATTCACCTTTAATTATCGGGGGTTATAATTTTTATGCGTGCTGCCAAAGTCAACACTGAGCTTCGTCAAGAGCAGATTATTGAGGCTGCTATGTCTCTGATTGTTTCTGCTGGTCTTTCTGGTTTGAGCATTGCTGGCATTGCTGCTCGGGTTGGGATTGTTCCTTCGGCGATATACCGTCATTATGCGGGCAAAGAAGCTGTTTTAGACGCTGTTTTAGAGCATCTTCGTTTACGGATGTTGGGCAATGTCAAGGCTGTTCGTTCTGAGACTGCCGATGCTCTGGAGCGTTTACGTTTACTGTTGGTCCGTCATATCAAGATGTTGGTAGGCACTCCGGCTCTGACGCCGATAATATTTGGGCATTTTTCTCTAGCTACCAACCTGGAGCGTTGGAGTGGGTTGCGCGACACGGTTAATTCGTATTTATCTGAGGTAGCTCAGATAATCGAGCAAGGGCAGGTAGATGGAACGATTTGCCCTGAGATTGCTGCTAGTACAGCTGCGGTGATGTTCATCGGGTTGATTTTCCCAGCCGCGATGTTGCACAGGCTTTCTGGCGGAGACTTTGACCCAATGGAGCAGGTGAAGGCCGCTTGGCCAGTTTTTAGGCGTGGTTTGTCGGCTGGTTGCCAAGGGGTGGCAGCCGATAGCGACCTTGATTTTAGGCAAGATCTAGCAAAAAAGGATAACTGCGATGCATTTTAAGCAAAATTTTTTCTTCAAGGCCTTACGTCTTCTGCCGGTTCTTCTAGCTATTGGGGTAGTCATTTTTCTTATTCGGAGTCGTTCTGGGCCGGTCAAGAAGGCGGTCGAGGAACTCGGTCGTCCGCTGCGGGTGATTGCGGCTCCGCGGCTATCTTTTTTACCCAAGGCATTAGGTTATGGCGTCGCGGATCCCGGTCATATTTGGCAGGCCTTGGCTGAAGTACGCGGGACTGTGTTGTCGGTGCATCCCCGGCTGGAGTCGGGTGCATTGATCAGCGAGGGCACCGTCTTGCTGCAAATTGATCCGCTGGACTACGAGTTGGCGGTGGCGCAGCGTCGCGCTCAGCAAGCAGAAACGCAGGCCAAACTTGATGAACTGGCAATGGAGGAACGTAACACCAATGCTTCGTTGGCGATTGAGAAGCGTTCGCTGGCTCTGGCCGACAAAACTATGCAGCGGTTGCGCTCTTTGCGGCAGCAGTCAGCGGTCGCCGCAGACGAAGTAGATCGCGAAGAACGTCGATTTCTGCAACAAGAACAAGTCATCCAGCAGCTGGAAAATGGCCTCGCCCAGGTGCCCGCCCGGCGCGAGGCCCTCAGCGCGGCGCTGGCCGTAGCTACGGCTAACCTGCAGCAAGCTGAACTTGATTTGAGCCGAACAGTGATAAGTGCCCCTTTCGCCTGCCGACTCGGAGCGGTGAAAATGAAAAAAGGCCAGGTGGTCAATGCCGGACAGCAACTTTTTGAGGCGCACGGCACAGCGACGGTGGAGGTCGAGGCAAAATTTCGTCCTGAGCAGCTGCGGAATTTGTTACCGCTGGAGAAGCGCCAGCAGTTCCAGCCTGGTCTCAGTATGGAAAGAGTGCAGCAGCTTTTTAATCTTACAGTGACCATTCGGCTCCACAGCGGTGCCTGGGAGGCGAGCTGGCCGGCCCATTTTGATCGCATCCGCGAGACCGTCGATCTGCGCACCCGCGACATTAAGGTCGTGGCTGTGGTCGATGATCCTTACGGGCAGGTCATCCCCGGGGTTCGTCCTGCTTTGGTTCGCGGGATGTACTGCGAAATGGAGCTGCAAGCTCCCATCCGTCCTCTGACCGTAGTACTACCTCGTAGTGCTGTCGTGAATGGGACGGTTTATATTCTTGACGACGAGAGCAGGCTGCGTCGTAGAGCGGTTCAGGTTGCGTTCACCCAGGGTGATTTGGTCGTACTGCAGTCAGGCTTGGACGGCGGTGAGATGGTTATAGTTTCTGACCCCACGCCTGCCATAGAGGGAATGAAGGTAATAGCCGTGGTCGATAGTGCTCTGCGTGAGAGGTTGATTCGGCAGGCTGCGCCTGGGGAGGTGTCACTATGATTCGCTTTTTCGCAGGACATCCCACGGCAGCCAATCTGCTAATGGCGCTATTTCTGATTGCTGGTCTAATTTCGCTACCGTATGTTTTGCGCGAGACTATGCCTGATTACGCGCCGAGCGAAGTAGAAATTCGCATTGTTTATCCCGGTGCCAACGCCGAAAAAGTCGAGGAAGCGGTAGTACAGCGGGTTGAGGATGCGCTTGATGATATCAATTACCTGCACGAAATCCGTTCTGACAGTCGTGAGGGGCTGGCTATTATAACTGCCGAGATGGATGAGGATGGAGATTTTGCGGTTTTTTTCAATGACATTGAGCGCGGCATTGGTGCCATCGATGATTTTCCTGAAGATGTTGAGGAACCGGTTATTGAGGAGCTTGCTCGGACCGACCTGGTTTTAGGCCTCTTGATTTCCGGGCCACTTGGGTTGTCTGATTTGAAAGCGTATGCTGAAGATCTGAAGGATCGGATGCAGGAATCCGGCTTAACGCTGATCGATATTGCTGGTTTTTCTCAGCATCAGCTGCGGGTATCGCTGTCTGCGGCAGAGCTACGTCGCACTGGTTTGACGGTGCCGATGGTGGCGGCTGCCATTGCTGCCCAAAACCGTGACACGCCGCTTGGAATTATTGAGACTAGCGACAGTGATATTCTGTTGCGTTTCGACGACCAGCGGCGTACAGCTGAAGAACTCGCGACTCTTGTTATCTGGGCCAGTCCTGAAGGTGCAGAAATCCGTCTGGCTGAGATTGCCAGCATCGAAGACTTGTTCGAACTAAACGAACAGAGCATCGTGATGAACGGAAAACGTTGCGCCTTACTCAATATCCGCAAGACGAAATCTGGGGATACGATCCGCATTGCCAACCTCGCCAAAGACTTCATTGCGGCTGAGCGGCAGCGGCAGCCGCAGATGAGCTTTATGATCAGCCAAGATGAATCGTTGATTTTGTCTGACCGCTTGAATATGCTGATTATGAACGGAGTGCAAGGACTAGTGCTGGTTTTTCTAGTAATGTGGGCCTTTTTTCACGTGCGGATTTCTTTTTGGGTGGCGATGGGCCTGCCAGTTTCTTTTTTAGGAGCTTTTCTAGTGGCTCCGCAGCTCGGCCTGAGTGTAAATATGTTTACGATGGTCGGCTTATTGCTGGCGTTGGGGCTGCTGATGGACGATGCAATCGTGATAGCTGAGAATGTCGCGGCCCATCGGCAGCAGGGCAAGAGCCCACTGCAGGCCGCGGTTGACGGTACCAAAGAAGTCGCGGGCGGAGTTTTTTCATCGTTCATCACGACGATCTGTGTATTGGCGCCGCTAGCCTTTATTGGCGGTCAGATTGGGCGGGTGCTGCGAGTTGTACCGATGATTTTGCTGCTGGTCCTGACTGTGAGTCTGATTGAGGCGTTTATGATCCTGCCGGCCCATCTGAATCACGCTATGCAGCATTTTGATCCACTCAAAGCCGGACCTATACGTCGTCGTTTTGATGCTTTCATAGAGTGGGTGCGGCAGAGTTTGACCGGTAGGTTGGTGCAAGTTCTGCTGCGCTATCGTTATTTGGTTTTCAGTACGCTGGTGGCTTTGTTCGTTCTTTCCATCGGCCTACTGGCTTCGGGGAGAATCAAGATTCAAGGTTTTCCTGAGCTTGAAGGTGACGTAGTATTGGCTCGTTTGCTTATGCCGCAGGGGACGCCTCTGTCGCGCACCGAACTCACCGTGGCGCATATTTTAGCTGCTCTTGAGCGTACGAATGCAGTCTTTGCAGTACAGCAGCCGGGCAAGCGCGATTTGGTTGAAAATTCATATATTCAATTCAGTCACAACAGCGAGGCTTTTGAAAGTGGTCCGCACGTTGCAACCATCACGGTTGATTTGCTCAGTGCTGAGGAACGCACTGGTAGCATTGATGCTTATCTGGCTGAATGGCGCCGCCAGATCGGTACTATACCCGACGTTGTGAGTCTAAGTCTGGGTGAGCCGGGCTTTGGCCCTGGTGGTCGGCCGATTGAGATACGGTTGCGCGGTACTGACCTTGAGAACTTAAAAGCTGGCAGCAGCGATTTACAGAGCTGGTTTAGTCAATACGTTGGCGTGATCAATCTTTCTGACGATTTGCGACCTGGCAAACCCGAGCTGCGGTTGCGGTTGCGGGCCGATGCGCACGGTGTCGGCATCACTGGTGAAGAAGTCGCCCAACAGTTACGCGGGGCCTTTCAAGGGATGGTCGCTGATGAAATTCAAGTCGGTAGTGAGTCCTATGAAATCGAGGTGCGTCTAGCTGAAGCAGACCGCAATACACTGCAAAATGTAGATGATTTTATGCTGCTCTTGGCAAATGGTCAGGAGGTGCCGTTGCGCAGTGTGGCGACTTGGGAAATGGAGCGTGGTTGGGCTCGGATTGGTCGATTCAATCGGATGCGCGCGGTCACCTTATTTGGCGATGTTGACACTAGGTTGATCAACACTAATGAGTTGATAAGCTTGTTCCGTAAAACGTACCTGCAGGAGTTTCGGCAAAAATATCCAGCTCTTAATTTGGCCATCGCCGGCGAGCCGGAGGAGACTGGTAAAGCCCGTCGTTCGATGCTTGCGGCTCTAGCCCTTGGGATGATCGGGATTTTTGTCTTACTCAGCTTCCAGTTTCGCAGTTATAGCGAACCGCTGATTGTTATGATTGCCATCCCTTTTTCTTTGATCGGGGTAGTTTTTGGTCATGCCTTGATGCGGGTTCCGATCAGCATGCCAAGTTTACTGGGGTTTATCGCGTTGGCTGGGGTGGTAGTGAACGACTCAATTTTATTGGTGATTTTCCTTAAGAGTGCTCGTGCGGCCGGGGTTCCCTTGGAGGAAGCCGCGGCCGGTGCGAGTCGCGATCGTTTTCGGGCCGTGTTGCTCACTTCGAGCACGACAATTGCCGGGCTATTGCCGATATTGTTTGAGCGCAGTTTACAGGCCCAGATTCTCAAGCCGCTAGTCATCAGCTCCGCTTTTGGTTTATTGGCCTCGACGCTGCTGGTCCTCTTGGCTTTGCCTTGTATGTATATGATACTCGGCGACCTGGGCTGGATTGAAAAAAGCGAAAGCTTGGTCCAGGCACAGGCGCCGGTGCCAATTTCCGGCAGCGAACTATGATGCTGAGCACGGGTCAGGGTGGTCTGAAGGCCACTTCTGGTCGCTCAAGAGTTATCTTAGTGCGGATACGGGAATTGTTCCAGTCCGGTCATAATAGCATTGCAACTATTGAGATGCCGTTCAGGGGGGATATCTTCGGTGATTCCCATAATCAGACCAGAGAAATCCTGCAGTTCGCCGAGTAACTGGTGCGTTTTTTGCCTGACTTCCTGGTCCGGGCAGAGGTGCCAGCTGGAAGGGAAATTAAGCCAGAGGACTTTATTTTTCCAGATTGCGCGTGCTTCTGCCAGGCTCAAGTCGGTATCAGGTGCAGGGGTAAAGGCCTCGATGTAGTCCAGCTGTGACTCGGCTATACTTTGCGCCAGCAAGCGGCAATTAGCATCGAAGTGGCAGCCCAGCAATTTGCCTTTGCGATGCAGGATGTCAGCGGCTTCATTGTAACAAGGGACATAATATTGCTCAAAAGTTTCTTTGCCGATGATTTCTGGGACGACATTGCCGCCGTAGTTCGCGTGTCCGACTGGGGAGTCGGCAATCAGCCGGGCGATATGGTGGTGTTTTTCCCGGATAATGCTGGCGATAGCGAGAATTTCATCACGATGGTCTATCCATTCATAGCAGAAGTCCTGCATTCCCATCATATTTCCTGAGATGAAGCACTGCAGTGGTTCCAGGCCCAGGCTGCTCCGAAAAATAATATCGCCGCCGGCATTTTGTTCAGCGGTGGTGAGATTCTGATAGCAGGGGCGGAATTGTTGGTCGTTGGCGATGAATTTGAGAATTTTGTAATCCTCGGGTGATTTGAACATTTTCTCGTGTGTCCAGGTAGTGAAGCCGGCCGGTTCGCTTAGGGTACTGACTGTGCCTAGCGGTGTCTCATAGCTGGTGCGGCATAATTTTTTACCATCCTCCCAATAGGAGAATTCCGTAACCTTGACATTGGGTGAGATAGTCTTGTACACTGGTATGCGTCGGTTTACAATACAGAGTCCACGGTTGCGCAAGTCGCGTTCTGAAGCGCACTGCGGAATCTTTGCTTCATAGATTGTGAACGGCACGGAGCCAGAAAAACCGCCGTGCAAGGCGATTTCGACGGCTTCTTTTGGGGTCTGAGCATTTAAGCGATTGTTTTTCATAGCAGGGTGTCAAGGGGTTAAATGAGTGATTGTCTGATCCCGCATTCTTGCGAAGCGGGCTGTAGTCAGCCTTTGGCCAAGGCAGCGAGTTTTTCTCGCATTGCGGCAATACTACAGAATGACGAACGCGGATAATAGGGGAACTTTCCGGTCTGGCGCAGAATCTGTCCGTACTTGTGATTAAAAGTCCCGCGGGCGCTGATGAATTGTCCCCAGAAGCCATAGTTCCATTTGACATCTGTGTTAACCGGGCTGAGATTTTGCTGCCATTCGTCTGGGAAGAAGGCCAGCCATTTAGGCACTGAATTGAGCCAGGTACCGGTAGAAATACGTTTTGCCGCGAACTGTTTTTCGGCGACATCGAGTAACTCTCGGAAGCACTTGCTGAGATAATCAGGCTGGGTAAAAAATGAATTCGGGGCCAGTGAGTTGGCGATATGGAATCCCAGGTCATTGAGTTCTTGTCCGACTGTCAGGTTATGCCGCAAACAACCGCATTGGTATTGTGCCAGTGAGCTGCGGTCCAAGTAATCGCGTTCACAGCGGGCGTCAAGTGAGGGCTTAAACACTGCGAAGGCTGCCTGTTCAAACGCCTCGGCATTGGCATAATGTTCTGCATATACTTGCCC
>CAZUCG010000053.1:0-10612 GCA_964619145.1 uncultured Lentisphaeraceae bacterium
ATTATTTTAGTTTTTACACCTGCTGAATTGAAAAGCGAAATGCAACAAATAAAAAAAATAGCTCAAAAAGCTAAAATAGTTTACAATGTTTGTAACGAACAAAAAGTAAACTAAGGAGATAGCTTAATGAGCCAAAGATATTGTAACAGAAATTGCAAAAAATTTCAACATTTAAGTGAGCGCGAAAGAATAAGAATAGAAATAATGTTAAAAAACGGCTTTTTTAGGGCTTAGAAGCACCTTTTTTTTTTTGGGGGGGGGGGGGAAAAAGAGGCGTCTAAGGTATATTCAGAGAACAGTATCTCGAGTTTTAAAAAACCGTCAATTATCTTTATCTAGACCCCATCTCAAAAGCCAAAGATAATTTTAACCGCAAAAAATGCAAAAAATACCGAAGATAAGAAAGCGGAGAGGTCTATCTATGGCTAGTCATACAAGCGCAGCCTTGACCGGTGAGCTGGCGCAGTATTTTACGATTTAGATTAATCTGTGGACTAGTCTTGATTAAGGGAATGCAATAGCGTCATCGCTTGGGCGATATCGCGGCGTTGTTCTGGTCCAACAGGTATTTCTCGTTCAATAATCAGCGGCCCAGTAAAACCGGCGGCTGACAATAATGGCAGCAGCTCGACAAATTCAGTCTCGCCCTGCCCTAAGATAGTCTCTTTGCCGCGACTCTCATTCGCAGACGGCCGGACGGCATCCTTGCAATGCATAATCTTGATGCGGTCAGCCAGAGCTGCAATCATCTGCCGAGGGGAATTGGGAACGTCGTAAATCAACATATTGGCCGGGTCGAAATTGATGCCCAGGGCGTCACTGCCAGCGTCGGCAAAGATTTCCTGCAGCCATTCGATGCGCATTGGTCCAGTCTCGAACAAGAATTGCTGCTGGCATTCTTCGGCCAAATGTGCGAGTTCCTGCAGGTCGCCGATGAACTGGCGGTAAAACTCGTCCTTACTCTCGGGCACTTCGCCGATATGGCAGGCCAAAAGGGCAATCCCGTATTGCTTCGCCCAGCGCATTTGCCGGGCGATATGCAGCATATTATTGGCCCGCAGCTTCGGGTTCACGATACCCCCCGGTGCGTGCAAGAATAGGCTGCAGGGCGGCATCGCGAATGCTTGCAGCAGCTCGAATAGCTCAGTGCTGCGCACTTTGCCATCTTCGCCGGACAAGTATTGCTTATTCACCCGACACAACTGGCAAGTCGTCATTCCCAGTGAATGCAAAAAGGCAATATACTCTTTGTTTACAGACTCTGTTCGCAGCAGTGTCCCTAGCAGATGCTTGGCCATAACTTTAAGTCCTTTATGCCTCGATTGAGCAATGGCGCTGGCGGTTAATACGAGCGGCGGCGTAGCCTGCTCCGAAGCCATTATCGATATTCACCACGGTCACGCCAGGGGCACACGAGCAAAGCATCCCGAGCAGCGCGGCCAATCCCTGGAAGCTCGCGCCATAGCCGATGGAAGTCGGCACGGCAATCACCGGTGCGGCGACGAGTCCGCCGAGCACTGACGGCAGCGCGCCCTCCATTCCTGCGACCACAATCAGCACTGCGGCTCGGGCCAGCGCTTCACGGCGGGCCAGCAAGCGATGCAAGCCCGCCACGCCGATGTCGTAATGCCGTTCCACCTGGTTGCCCATCACCTCGGCAGTCACTGCTGCTTCTTCTGCGACCGGCACGTCGGTACTGCCGGCAGAGACCACAGCGACTACACCTTGGCCATATATGGTCCGATCAGTATGCAAATAAGCTATACGGGCAGTGAAGTTATATTGCAGCTGGGGAGCAATTTTTTGCAACAATGCGAACTGTTCTGGCGAACAGCGGGTCGCCAAAACATTCTTATGAGCAACAAACAACGCCTTGGCGATTTCTTGCAATTGTCCATCGCTCTTACCGGAGCAATACACGACCTCAGCAAAGCCCAGGCGCTGCTCGCGTTGCAAATCAGGCACGCACTGTGAAGCGAAATCTTGCATTAATTAGAATAGTTCCTCGCAGACTTTATCGAGACAATAGTGGCCTTCCACGATGGGCTCGCGTTCAAACCAGCGGCCATTAGTGAAATCAGGGATGGCGATTGGCTGGCTGCCGGTAACGATAGAGTCTTCGCTCAGGCAAGTCACGGCCATCCAAGCAGCGGTATCATAGACATCGATCGGGGTCTGAGTCTTATTTTTGACCGCTTCCACGAAGGCCCGCAAGACCAGCCAATCCATACCGCCGTGGCCGCCCTTGACGCCTTCTTGGCGGAAGCGCTTCCACAGCGGGTGTTCGTATTCTTCGTAGTACTCATCAAGATCCTGCCAGGTATGCAACTTGGGGCTGATGCCGTCAAAATACACGCCGTGTTTATCTTCCATCCAGATGCCCTTAGTCCCTTGCAGCAAATTGCCCCGGGAATATGGTCTGGGCAGGGATGTGTCGTGAGTCAGGGCAATTGTTTCGCCGTGGGCACATTTGATGACCGTGGTTATCACATCGCCAAGCACGAAATCGACTTGGGCCAAGTCGGAGTCCTGGCCCTCATTCTTATGGGCCCAGGCATTAAGGCCGCGGGCCTTACTGGCAGTAGCAGTCAAAGAAATCATCCGATTGCCGCGATTGATATCGAGATATTTAGCGATTGGTCCGAGGTCGTGGGTTGGATAGACATCGCCATTGCGGTGCATATAGTTTGACAGGCGATAATGCCGGTTCTCCCGGCCCTTGCAGACTTCATCACGCAGGTCGTGCCGGTAGCCGCCTTCTGAGTGAATCAACTCACCGAACAGCCCTTTCTTGACCATATTCAGCACGGTCATTTCTTCCCGACCATAGCAGCAATTCTCGAGCAGCATACAAGGCATACCGGTACGCTCGGAGGTCTTCACTAAATCCCAACATTGCTCAAGGGAAGTCGCGCCGCCGACTTCGGTGGCGGCGTATTTGCCGGCGGACATCGCGTCGATGCAAATTTGCGCGTGTGAGGTCCAGGAAGATGGTGTAATCACGGCGTCGAGTGATTTAAGCTCCAGCAAGCGACGATAATCGGTAGTCGCGAGAGGGTCTTTTTTCTTGGCTGCGACGACTTTTTCCCGAGCTGCTTCCAAACGGTCCTCATAGAGGTCACTGACGCCGATAACATTGACGTCATCCATCTCCAGTAACAACCCCAGCAAGCCGCTACCGCGTTTGCTGATACCGACCATAGCTACATTGATTTTGTTCTTGACTTTCGACATTGATACTCCTGAACACTTGAATATAAGTAAGATACTATAATGCAAAAAGAGGTGTTTTTGGTATTACTCCAGAGCGCTCTGAACCGCAGTCATAATGGGATGCTATCTTTTTATTACAGCGAGAATTAAGCCTCTCGACAAGAGATTTTATTCTGGTCAAATTAAGGTTCTGTCGCTTACGCGCTAAGCACTGCTAAGGCCGCCTTGACATTTCCCAAGGGCGCACTGACTTGCACTCCTGCAACCAATCCCCGCACGGCAGCCACGGCCTGGCGCGCGATCTCGATACCTACGGCGAGTTGATCTTCCGCGCTTTCGACGGCCTCGATGCGGGCGATCACGCTGTCGGGGACTACTACGCCAGGAACTTCGTTCTTCATAAACAGCGCATTGCGCAAGCTGACCAGCGGCCAGATACCGGCAATCACCGGCACTCGCAAATCAGCAATAGCCTCGAGGAAGTGCTGCAAGGCTGCGATATCGAAGACTGGCTGTGTGGTGATGTATTCTGCGCCGGCGGCGACCTTCTGGTGCAGCCGGTCGATTTCGCGTTGGAAGTCGATAGCACTGGGATCTGCGCCGACGCCTATGACCGCGTTGGTCGGTGGTTTGATGCTCTGCCCACCCAAGTCGATACCCTGATTAAGGTGCTTTTGCAAATTAACCAAGCCAATTGAGTCTGTATCGAAAACTCCAGAAGCAAAGCCGTAGTTTCCGAGTTTAGGCGGGTCACCAGTAATGAACAGCAAGTTATGCAAGCCGCAGGCCGCACAGCCGAGCAAATCGGCTTGCAAGCCGATATAATTACGGTCTCGACAACAGACGTGCAGGGCAGTCTCGATCCCGACTTGGGTCTGGATTTGCAGCGCGCTGACCATAGCTGAGAGTCGTGGTGCGGCTCGCGGTCCATCCGGGATATTAACCACATCCACACCGTGCTCCTGGCACAGTCGGGCATTAGCGATAATTTTACTGGCATCCCAGCCTCTGGGCGGGGACATCTCTACTGCAGTGATCCATTCGCCGGCGGCGAGTTTCCGCCCTAGGTTAGACCTCTCTGCGAGAGGCATCTCCGGCAACCGCGGGGTAGATTTAGCCTGTGGTTTTTGTCTGGAAATCGTCTGCGGTTGTTTTCCCAATGGTTTCACAGAGCGGGCCAAGTCTCTGATATGTTCTGGCGTGGTGCCGCAGCATCCTCCGACAGCTCTGGCTCCTAGGTTCACATATCTTACGCCATAGGTGCTCAGATATTCTGGTGAACACAGATAGAGCTGGCGATTATCGATAGTATGTGGTGCACCGGCATTTGGCTGCACGATAATCGGCAAGCTGGTCAAGCTCCGGGCGATTTCTAGTGCATCGAGCATCCGGTCTGGGCCGAGTCCGCAATTGAGTCCGATAGCAAACGGCTGAGGTAGGTCATCATCGCCGAGGTACAGCCGATGTTTGACTATTTCCGGCAGCTCAAGACTGTCAGGGATATTATGGGAAAGTACAAATGGCGTATTTGCCGGCAATCTCTGCATCACCAGCCGGGCCAACTGCGCTGATTCGCGGTCAGGCAAAGTCTCGAAAAACAAGAAATCCACACCGCCGGCCAGTAATGCCTCGACTTGTTCGAGGAGCACCTCGACAAATGGCTCCCAGATTTGTTCAGCAGGCAGCTTTGCATCCAATGGCCCGACTGAGCCGGCCAGCAAGATTTGTCGGTCGCAGGCATTTGCCGCAATGACCTCCCGAGCTAGGCTGGCTGAACGCTGATTAATGCGCTGAGATTGTTCAGCAAGAGCGAACTTCTTCAACGCCAGTCGATTAGCGCCATAGGAATTAGTAGTCAGCACATCAGCTCCGGCCTGTAAGTAGTCCGAATAGATTTCTGCGACTAGTTTGGAATCAGAGAGACATAGCTCATCATAACTACGGTTGGTGAATATATGACGGCGATATAATTCAGTGCCCATCGCGCCATCAAATATCAATACCCGAGACAAAAAGATTTCAGTCAGTTCATTGCTGGTCATTAGTACTTTTTCAGATAATCTCTTCCCGCCGAGGCGGTGGATGGAAGTTATTCAGGCATTGGGATACTATTTTGGCGGCAAAATTAGCGTCTGCTGTCCGCCTAGGGCAACGGCGTTACTGTGCTCTGGCGTATTACCTGCGTGAGTAATTGTCAGTTTGCTCTATTCGGCATCAGTCAGTAACCATCGACTTGATTTTCTGGCCCACACTTTTAGTAAAAATCTCTAATGTCTGAAGGTCGTCTGCTGCAATTGTGCAGCTAAAAATTGCGTCAGTGCCCTGCAGTTGTGATTTCATCGTCTCCAGCATCGGGATGGGCTTTTCCGAGAGCTGCAGTAAATGCATCTTGAGCATCCCTAAAAACAGCCCATCGATAAGCATTGATTTACCGAGAGTAGCAGACTGTGCATTAGCGAATTGCATTCGCATAGTAACCTCGGTCTGTTCAGCGGCAGCCAATGCGAACACTAGATTGTTCAGGTCATTGAAAATAGCGGCCTGCGGCGTTTCAGCTGCTCTTTTCAAGGCCGCGGCCTTCATAGTAGCATTAGGGACAAAAAGAGCATAGAAGTTACTGCCGGCGGGGACTTTTGCCTTCGCGGCCTGCAATTCTGCTGGTAGGCTCTCGCCAGCGAGAGAATTTTCGATATTGTTGACGACAGTCGCTATTCGCGCCCTCTCGCCCATCAGAATGACCGTATTGCCAGCCAAGAAAGCTATACTATAGGTCGGCAGCTCCGGCTTATCCGGGAAAGATATCTCCAGCACCTTCGGCTGCCCGCCCTGCTGCACAAGCACCCGCATTGCGCACGATTCAGCTTCCGCTTGGATTACCGCCTGCACTTCAGTAAGGGCCAGCGGCTGAAAAAGCTCCCAAGCGTACAAGAAACGGCTATCGGCTACCGCGGCGAGGCCAGTGCCTGCCCAAGCAAAACAGCCTTGTGAGCGCTTGACGGCTTTAATGTCGCGAAACGGCAGTTTGCTGTTGACTGCCGACAAAAATGCCCGCAGCGCGCCTTTAGCCGAACTGTCGTCTTGCTCTGTTGGGTCAGACTGATTAAAGAAACTCAGCAGCCCTTCAGCAGTAGTGCCCACTAAGGCGGCGTTTTCGCATAAGAAATAACAGTCACTGTTCGGTAACACAGCCAATTGGAAAGCCCGTTCAGAAAATGCTTGCGCAGAGCAAATCGCAACAAAAAACAACAGCATTATTGGGTAGCGCATCTTCGGCATAGCTATTCTCCTTACTGGGTTGGTTATGTAGCACTCAAAAACAACACCGTGACAAGCATTATTACCGCTAAGCTCATCGCCGCCAAATTCAGCAGCCAACCAAGCGCATACGCACCTGGTCGGCTGCAAGTTCTTCAAGGTCTGAGAGTATGGATGGGGATTATTTTTCCGAGGGCACGACAATACCGCGCATAATGATATTCTGGCAGAACAGGAAGATGACGAAAGTCGGGATTGCGGCGATTACCAGCGAGGCATACATCACCGCCTGTCCGCTATTCTGCTGCAATTGGTACAACCACACCATCATCGTCCACATCTTCTGGTCCTGACAGGTCACAAAGGCGAACATAAAGTTCGAATATGCCGCGGTAAAAGCACCCAAGGCAATTACTGCTAAAATCGGTTTGGAAAGACTCATCGTGATTTGCCAGAACAGCACCCACTCCGTTGCGCCATCGAGCTGCGCGCTCTCGTAAAGTTCTTGGGGTTGGGCATCAAAAAATCCTTTCAGGAGGAAGATCGAGTAACCGTTGGCCATACCTGGCAAAATCAGGGCCGCAAATGTATTCAGCAAACCAAAAGTTCGCAGCATAATGAAACTGGGAATAGCGGTGACCATACTTGGGAAAGCCATCGTGCACATCAAGAAAAGCAGAATTTTATACGAAGAGGGCATCTTATAACGGCTCATAGCATAGGCCGCCAGGGGATTGATCAGTAGCGCAGTCAGGATCGCCAGCGAGCAATAGATAACGGTATTGATAATGCCACGGCCGTGGAACAGCATATAGTCCGCCACCGCCTTGTAGTTGCGTGTCACGAATTCCCAGCGCAGGTCCTTGATATTCTTCCGGAAAAAGCTCCGATGGACATCGAGTTGCGGCAAGCGGATATCAGAGAGTTGCTGCCAGTCGGTGTTCAAGGCTGCAGCGGCTTTTTCCACGCTGCCGTATTCTTGTAGGACCCAATCCTGGAAGGCAAAATCGAGTCCACAGAGTTCCAACGATTCCACCGGCGCGATATAGAGCTTATTGTTGCTCGGTTCAAAATAGCCACCTAGCAGCGACTGCCAGTCGCTGCGGGCCATCCCGTACGGCGGTGCGGTAGTCGGGAATGGTATTTCGTCGAAGTTCTGGTAGTTCAAGCCGCCATAACGTTTGTTCAGATTTTCAATATTCGTATGCTTAAAGCTAAGCATTTCGCGATACAGCGGCGCGACGCTCTCGTCAATCTTCACCCATTCCAAGGCAAGCGACTTACGCACGAATTCCTCCCAGTCGGCTTTTGTCCGCTCGGCTTCTTCGCTGGGATAACGTCGGTTGACGAAGATTTCGCTCCAATCGGTATAATTGGTCTGATTAGCCTTATTATAGGCCGACATCGACTGGCTATAGGTCGGTTTCAAGAAATCTTTCTTAAAATAGCCATTAATGGGGAAATAATAGCGCATCCCCAGCGGTGTTTCGGCGAAGAACTCACTTAACGAATATGCATACAGAGTTACCAATGGGCTGGCCCGCCGGTTGACATTGTAGGCCGGCTGGATGTTCACGGTATTCCAATTCAGGAAATCAGTGCCATTGAGTTTGTTCACCACGCTGATGTCAGAGTAATTTTTAAGCTTCTTGACTTCTTCGGGATCAGTATCAATTTGACGACTGCGACGGGGGAGAAATTTTTTCAATTCGCGTTGTCCGGAAGTAAACGTCTTAGACATCGGCGCGTGGATATATCCAGGTGAGTAAGCGTAAGTAGTCAGCCAGCGTTTGTTGTCATTGACGCCCGGCAAATACCCTTGTTCTTCGCGAGCCTGGACGGACTTTTCCCAGGCGGGAATAAAATTCTCCCAAGCTTCGACCAGCTTTTCGTTCGGTTCGTGCAGCAATAAATACGCCGATGAGCCTTTCGGCGCGCCATGCGATACCGCGAAAGTATTTTTGCATTGCGGGCAAGTAACCTGGTGTTCGTGCAACAAATTGGGGTCATCGAGCTGCAATTTGCTGTCAGCATAAACGAAATCGAACCAAGTATCGCATTTCTGGCAACGCACTTCGGTGCTGGTAGGCAAGGAAAAGCGCTCAGACAGGTCTTCGAAAGTGACTTCATCTGCATCATAGACCATATTCAGATACGGCACTTGTTCATTGAACAGCCCCTCGATATGCTTGGCCCACATCCAGTTATCATCGTGCAGGAAGCGGGGAAAAGCATCAAAAAACTTGATATCCATTGCGCTCTTGGTGCTGCCAGAGAGCATCAGCAGGAAGGGATAGACCATCGTCGTACCACCGACAATCAAAAAGAAATACATACCAGCGAATAACAGGCGTACCCGCCAATTTTTTCTGCCGATTCTGGAAATAATAGCCATAACTAGAAGACTCCCTAATTCTTGTTATCAGACAAAGTTAAATAACGACTGCAAATGAATACGGCTACTCCTTATTGCCAGTCGTCTTGAATTCCAAACGTGACAGGATTTGCAACTGATAGACCGTGAAACCGATCAGCATAAAACCTAGGACCCAGGCCATAGCAGTAGCGGTACCGAATTTCAAATACATATAAGCTTTGTAAAAAATCAACAGACTCGCGACATTGGTTCCGCTAGAGCCACCGGTCATAGTCATAATCATAGCGGTGTTTTCCCAAGAACGAATAAAGATACCAACGAATTGGATAATCAACAGCGGTTTCAGGATTGGGATAACCACGAAGAGGATTTTATCCACAAAAGTAGCCCCATCGATATCGGCGGCTTCATAGAAGTCGTCCGCGATGCCTTTTAAGGCAGCGAGGTAAATCAAACAGCCCGGGCCCATACCCGCCCAGACGTTAGGCAACACACAACAAATCATAGCTGTCTTGGGGTCAAGCAGCCAGCGGTATGGGTCGCGCATCGTATGGAAGAATCTGCCGTACCAGGCTACTTCGATACTCGGGTCGGTAAAAATCGGCATTGCGAAACTAAAGAAGAAATAGAACAGCAGACATCCGGCCACGAAACACAATGCCGCTTGCAGGCGATTACCGTGCAAAAACAGTCGTTGAGCGAAGAAGAACAGAATAAAGAAAAACATCGCCGCGATGGCAATAATACCAATAGCGGGGATTTTCAACAGCACGGCATTCAAGACACCGAATTCCGATGGCTCATAGAACGAGCGCCACAAATAAACTACTACCAGGCCGGTGATGACTGCTGGCA
The DNA here is from genome assembly GCA_964619145.1 of uncultured Lentisphaeraceae bacterium. Lineage (GTDB taxonomy): Bacteria > Verrucomicrobiota > Lentisphaeria > Oligosphaerales > Oligosphaeraceae > JAAZIZ01. The sequence goes on from CAZUCG010000053.1 coordinate 9,701, forward strand.
AATAAAAGACAGTCCGGAAAAATACTTTCCCATAAGGAATTTCCTGCAGCAGGACCGCCAAGATGACTGGCGGCAGGAAGGTCAGAGAAATCACTAAAAAGCAGAATTTCAACGAGTTATAGACAGTTGTCCACCATTCCATATCGAACAGAATATTGCCGAAGTTATCGAGCCAGACCCATTCGGAGCCACCCATAATGCGGTAATTTTGGAATGCCATCACCGAGCCCATAACTAGCGGCACATACCGCCAGACTAAAATCGACAGCAAGGCCGGCAACAAAATAACGTAAGCCCACTTATATTTGTGGAAGGCCCAGAGTTCTTGCTTGACGCCAAAGACTTTCGGTGGCGCGAAGGCCTTGAAGATTTTGCGAAAGACCATAGTAAAGGCAATAACCAGGGCTACCAGCATAATGCTGGCCGCAATGCGGCGGAGCAATAACTCGCGCGGAGTCAGGATGCCCAGCATCTTCTCGTTGGTCTCTTGAACGCCCTCGACTAACATCTTTTTCAGCAGTGCTCGGCGATTTTCAAACTGTACCCGCGCTTCGCGGCATTGCTGAATTTCTTCTGGCGTCGCGCCTTGTTCCTGCAACATCTCAGGAGTGAGGTCGAGGTATTTTTCCGCTCGGTTATATAGTTCCGCAGAATAGAGCGGCATACTCACGTTTTCCCGCTCCATAGCCATATCTTCAGCCCGTTGCATTGGGCGGGTCATTTCCACATAGACCAGCTGGCAGTTCCGCCCGTATGGTTCCGGTTGACCGGTAGCAATGGAAATATTAAAGGTCTCTTCCCAGCCGACAGGTGCCAAACGAATCAGGTCGTCATAACCGAACATCCGCAGATAACGCGGATTGACGAAATTCCCCAATCCGCCCTCGACCATAATTCTAGTATGGATGCCGA
>CAZUCG010000054.1:0-10536 GCA_964619145.1 uncultured Lentisphaeraceae bacterium
AATCACTAAAGTTGGGACAAGGGGTTTGACGGCATCTAGCCGCTAATTGTTCCGGTCGGGGTAATAAACTCAAGCCATATTCACGAAAAACAATAGGCAGGGGTTCTTTTGGGCTGGCCTGTTCTTGCCAGCGTTGGAAAGTCAAAGCTAGCCATTCTAAGGAGTCTAAGTACTGCGCCAGCAGCGACAAGCCGGACACGGTGCGGAATGCCTGCGGTGCAAGGGTAGCCAATGGAGTCAGTAGGCTTTTGCGTTCGGTTGCCGAGAGCTGCTGCCAACATAGCGCGAAAGCCAATTCGCACGCTTCTTGCTCTCCCGGCGAGTCAGGCGGCAATTGCGGCAGTTGTTCGCGAAGAGATTTCTCTGACCAGTCTAGGAAAGAGAAGAGTGGATGGCCGGGATGTAGCGCATATAGCCGAGCGGCGGCAGCCCAAGCCTCCGGGAAGCGATTTTGGCGCAGGCCGATGTCTATCTCGGTTGTGATTTTATCACACTGGCGTTGGAGCTCACGCTGTTGCAACGGTAGGAGTAAGTTATGCTGTTGTTGCCAAAAGCGTCGGAAAGCAGGCGATTGTTCCAGCACTGACGCGTAGGGTTGCAGCCAAGCCAAGGCGTTCTTGAGGTCTTCCGAAGACTCCCACGGCATCCGTTGGCAAAACAGCTGTAACGCCTGCAATGCCTGGGGGATAGCACGGTACTTCAGCAATTCCGGGGTCGCTTGTCCCTCTTTTTCGGCCTGGGTCACCAGGTTGCTCAAAGTGTGGTATTGGCCTTGTTGCAAGTACTCATTTGCTTGGCGCAACAACGCTTGTTCCTGCTGTGCAGAAGACAACAGCTCCAACAGTAGAGTCTCTGGCAGCAGGCCTTGTTTCAGCAAGACGTCTGTGGCGCCCTTGAAGTCGTTCTGCTGTAGCATTTGGCTAGCTTCAGAGAGGGCTAAGCTGTGCTGCTCAGAGTATTCTTCTGCGGGGCGTTTCTTGCAGGCGGTCAGCCCTGCGGTTGCAAGCAGCAACAGAATCACGGCAGCGATGGGATGGTAAAAGCGCATAATGACTGATAATTAGTTAGTCAGCCCGGGAATTTCCGCTGGTAAAAGGTCAGCCCGGCTTTTGCATTTACGGCAAACGAAATTATATTGCAGAAGTTACCAATTGGCTTGGTCTTTTGGTAAACTACTAACTATAATACCTGAAATGAAGTTTATGCCGATGGAACGTAAAGATAATCGTCAGAATTCGCAATTGCGGCCATTTTCCGTGCAGTTTGGCTTTCAGAAACATCCGGCTGGTTCGGTGCTGATCAGCTTTGGCCAAACGCGGGTGCTCTGTTCGGTATCCGTGACAATGTCTGTCCCCCGCTGGATGAAAGAGCAGAACAAACCGGGCGGATGGATAACTGCCGAGTATCAAATGCTGCCTGGCGCTACTGATCAGCGTTCTGAACGTGAGGTCACCCGGGGAAAACTATCTGGCCGCTCAGCCGAAATTCAACGCCTGATCGGGCGGTCTTTGCGGGCCGTGGTGGATTTGGAGAAACTCCCGGGGGTGACTCTGCAGGTGGATTGTGATGTTATTGACGCGGATGGCGGCACTCGTTGTGCCGCGATTACGGGCGCGGCACTAGCCCTCGAATGCGCGGTTAGAAATCTGCTGCGGCGGGGTATCTTGCAGGAATCGCCCCTCAAGGAGCGGGTGGCTGCGGTCAGCGTCGGGATACTTGCTGGTCAGGCATTGCTCGATTTGTGTTACGAGGAGGATTCAGCGGCTAGTGTGGATATGAACGTGGTGATGACCGCTGCTGGGCGTTTTGTAGAACTGCAAGGCAGTGGCGAAGAAGCGACCTTCAGTGATGTCGAGCTGGAACAGTTGCTGATTACGGCGAAGAGAGGCTTGCGCGAAATTTTCGCCGCTGGCGACAAGGCCTTGCGCGAGGCAGAGTGACTTTTTCGAAAAAAAGGAGCGATGATGAGAAAAAGGTGCTGTTTGTGCTTGCTGATCTGTCTGTGGGGGGGAAGTTTACTGGCTGTTTCATTGCCGGTTAATATCTCTTCCGGCAAGATTATTGAATTGTTGCGGACGGCTGAGGCGCAGCAATTTGTCAACCAGGACGAAGCTCTGAAGCAGGGCCTGACTATTGCCAGCGAGGCCGTGCCTGAGGCGTTGCTAATTGAGCGCAGTCCGGATGATGGCCAGGTCTTTGTTATTTTACAAGTCGCAGTCTTCCCAGCGCGCACTATCAGCCCCTTGGATTACATCCTGATTGTCGATGGTAAAGATTGTCAGTGCTTGGGGATGGCCGCCCGACAAAGTGATTTCTTCGATTTTCGTTACTTGGTCGCTAACGGTCCAGCAGAAGTCAAGTTGATTTTTGCCTGTCCTGCCGCCGCTCGCCTCGCCACTTTGAAAACGGCCTTGGAATTGCCCATTCCGGCAGTAGCTGGGCTGGTTCTGCAAGAACCCGAACCCGCCCCCGAGCCAGTGCCAGTTGCATCAACAGAAGAGGGCCTGGCAGTTGCGGGCAGCGATTTGCCTGAGGGCAGCGAAAAGGCCGGTTCTGGAGATGAACCAGGCACGGTCGAGCAGCCCGCTGTTCCGGCCGAGGTTGAAGACAAGGCCCCACTGGAATCCGCCGACAAAGCCACGAAGTAAGCAGGACGCGAAGGGTAAGTAGCGGCGTCTTGGCAGGGACCGCTCTGTATTCAGTACAATATGCACAACACCGCTCAACGAATAGCTTATGGATTGGCAATCATCTTGGTCTTGGCATTGCTGCTGTTCAGCAGCTCCGCCTTTGGCAGGAGATTGGGGGGAGCGGCGATTTCACCTTTCGTTTCTTTATGGCAACGGACTTGGATGGTAATGGCAGGAGGAATCAATTTGCTCCTGCCGCAGGAGCGGACAGAAGAACCGGAGGCAGTGCAGATGGAGTTGCGGCTGCGGGAATTGGAAGTCCAGCTGGCGGAGTTGCCGGAGATCAAGCGCCAAAACGCCGAGTTACGGCAACTGTTGTCCTTGACGCCACTCCCCGAATGGCGGGCGATGACGGCCGAAGTGATTGCGCGAGACCCATTGCTGTGGAACCAAGGTTTCAGCATTAATAAGGGACTCGCTGATGGAGTGCTGCTTGGCGCCTTGATCCTCTCCGGGCCGGATGTCGTGGGGCGGGTGTGCGAAAACAGCCGTCACGCATCGAGAGTGGCGACCTTAGTCTCGCCAGAGTGCCGTTTGAGCGTGGCCTTGGCAGGCAGTGATATTATGGGCATCAGTACGGGCGCCGGCAATACGAGCGCGTTAGGACTGCCGTATTTTCTGGTCGATTTTTTGCCCAAGGGCATTTTGGTTCAGGCTGGGCAACAATTGCTGACCACGGGCTTGGGCGGTTGGGGACCCTCTGGATTGCCAGTAGGCGTGGTCGTTCCCAATGACAAAGGTGAATTGCTCGAGATTGTGGAACAATCTCGAGGAAGATTGTATTGCCGGCCATTGGCCGAGTTCGGCATCTTGCGTTTTGTGACCGTCCTTAGCCCAAAAGCACTTGCTGTACAGAAGTAACGCCAGGCTGACACAAAGCGTCAACAAGGTGCTGGTTTTTAGGTAACTTTTACGAAAAATCATCATATCAGGAGATTTTGGTATGGGTAAGAAAGCAGTAGTAGCAGGGTTGATTTGTCTTGATGTCATTCCAGATATTGACCACCATATTGATTTACAACCAGGGCGACTGTATGAAGTCGGCAAGGCGATGATGGTTACCGGCGGTGCAGTATCCAATACCGGCCTGGCCTTGCATATCTTGGGGCAGCCAGTGGTCCTGATGGGTAAGCTCGGCGATGATGCTTTTGGCCAGTCGATCTTGTCTATAGTCGAAGCATATAGCGAGGACCTCAAGCAGGGCTTCAAAATTTGTCCTGGTGAGAATTCATCGTATTCTTTGGTCATCAACATCCCTGGCGTGGACAGGATGTTCTTGCATAGCCCAGGTGCCAATGCCACCTTCGGAGCTGAAGATCTCGATTACGACTCTCTCGATGCTGCCGCGCTGTTTCATTTTGGCTATTCTTCGTTGATGGCCAAGTGTTATGCCAATGGCGGACAGGAGTTGCTGGAGATGTTTCGGCGAGTTAAGGACAAGGACGTGACCACGTCTCTGGACCCAGCTATGCCGGATGACAAGGGCCCGGCCGGTAAGGTCGACTGGCCTGCCGTGATGGCCAGGCTGTTGCCGAATGTCGATATCTTTATGCCCAGTGCCGATGAGCTGCTATACTTGCTGGAAAAAAAGAAATATGGCCAAGGCGATGACTTGCCGCCGGCAGAAGTGAGCCGCCTGGGCACTAAGATGCTGGCGATGGGGGTCGCAGTGGCGGCTATCAAGCTGGGCAAACGAGGGATGTATGTCCGCACTGCGCCTCTGCAACGGTTGCTAAAAATGGGCCGGGCGATGCCGACGAATGTGGAGAAATGGGCCGACCGAGAACTGTGGTTCCCAATCTTCAAAGAAGAGAAATTTATGGGCGCTACTGGCTCCGGCGATACGACTATCGCTGGCTTCTTGACTTCGCTTTTACGCAATGCCGATCCTGAAGAGGCTGGTACCTTCGCTTGTGCAGTAGGCTCCTGCAATGTAGAGTCGCCAGGGGCTCTGGGCGGCCTCAAGACTTGGGATGCTACCCGGGGGCGGATCAACACCGGTTGGGCGAAGGTACGCTTGGTAATCACGGATAGTGCTTGGTCTGAAACGCCGTCATTTATCTGGCGCGGCCCTAATGACGGCAAAAGCAGACAATGATTTTTTCTGAGCTAGCAGACCCTGCCAGTGTAAGGCCAGCTCCGGTATAATTTTTGTCCTGATTTAGCTTGGCAAACACTGCAGGCTTGTTCGGCTCTGGAAGCCCTAGCTGGATTGATCGGGAAATAGCTATAATTGCCTGTTCAGCACAGTGGTTATGGCAGGATCACTAGCGCGAATGCGACATCAGCGGACTTTCAGAAGGTGGGTCGTTTTTCTAGTTTATGCCTACTTCGGTTTGCGACTATTCGTTTGCTGAATTACATTAGTAGCCCTGAAGTAGGGGGATGTCGCAACAGCGCAGCAGAGCTATAATCAAGGAGTACACAAGATGAAGCGGAGATTTACCCTGATAGAATTGCTGGTCGTGATTGCGATTATCGCCATTTTAGCGGCTTTGTTGCTGCCAGTTTTGGCGAAGAGTCGCGAACGGGCGCAACAGACTGCCTGCATCAATAACCTCAAGCAAATGGGCTTGGGATTTATAATGTATATTAACGATGCCCAAGAACGCTTTCCACACTATACAAATGGTGCGGGGGGAGCCGGTCAACGCGGTGGCTGGGTCTATTATGATGCTTTCCCTGTGCCCATTAATGGCAATTTTGAGGTGACTTTAGGCACTATCTATCCCTATATAAATGAAAAACGGGTCTATCTTTGCCCGATGGATGACACTGAATCCAATTGCAGTTACGGCGTTAATTCTGACACCAAAGGGATGAAAATCACCACCGTGACGGCTTCTTCACAAACGCCGCTGCTGTTAGAAGAGGGCTCTAGTCTGGAAACCACCAACGATGGTTTTTTTGATCTCGATTATATCCCCCGGGATTATCTAGTGCGACGGCACAATGAGGGCAATGTCTTTGCCTTTTGTGACGGGCACGTCGAGTGGACAAATTGGAGCGACGCAGAGACTTGGCGCAGATGCGATTTCTCGGGTGTGATCAATATCTACGCGGAAGAAGACTAATACCCTGTTGGTTGTGCGAGGTGAATCGCACAACCAACAAGAACGATACCCGAGTGGGAAATCGTCGTTGACGATTTGTCCTGGGAGGTGTCTTTTGCCGACCGGCGGTTCGGAGCCGCCACCCGGTACGCTTTTTCCCGAGCACCTGCCTGCTAGCCCGCTGTTAAGACTCTATAGCGCAGGGTAAATCTCAGCGGCTAAAACTTTGCTTGTCTATTATCATTACTAAAATTTGTTGATTTCAGAGGAGAAAGGAACAGTATGTTTAAACGTGTGGCGTTAGTAGCCGCGTTGGTTTTAGCCAGTGCGTGTGGTGTGTATGGCCAAGCCGAGCAAGAAACGGTGATCACCAAAGTCTTGAGTGATAATCCGACGCTGGGGATCGTGCAGTTCGAGGGTGACCAAGAAGCTCGTCAGCAATTGGAGAAAGCGCTGCAGTACTGTGGTTGGTTTCGAGTGCTGCCGGCCAATGCCGCTGCCAAGGCGCAAATCAAACTGCAGGTGCGGCATCGCAATATCCCCCAAAATGCCTATGATGCACAAGTCAGCCCCGCTGGGCAAGATGGCTATTTTTGCTCTGGCAGCGCAGAGAATCTCAACTTGGCTAGTTTCTTGCTTGTGGACGACATCCTGAAGAAGCAATTTCGCATTCCCGCTCTCTGCGCCCGGAAGATTGTCTTTGTGATGACGGGGCGCAATAACCTCAAAGAGCTCTATTCTTGTTTTCTCGATGGCAGTTCTCAGGAACGTTTAACCAATAATGGTGCCATCAGCACCGAGCCTAGTTGGGGACATCACAAGGCCCTAGTCTATACTATGGCTCGGAATAACTCCTTAAGTGTGGTCTTGATGGACACGGCGCAAAAACGTCAGCGGGTGGTCTCGAATAGCAAAGGCCTGAACGCCAGTGCCAGACTCTCACATACCGGTCAGTATCTCGCGCTGTCATTAAGCCAGGATCGGCGGGTGGATTTATATGTCAAGAATTTGTCTGATAATTCCTTGAAGCGCTTAACCGATGATGCCAGTGTAGAGAGTTCGCCTTGTTGGTCCCCGGATGGACGGACAATTTGCTTTGTCTCCGACAAAGTCGGCAAACCTCAGCTGTATCTTATCCCTGCTCTCGGTGGTTCGCCTACGCGTTTGCAATTGGGCGGCAATGAGTGCGTTTCGCCGGACTGGTCGCCGATTAGCAATAAAATCTGCTACTCTACCCGAACCAATGTCGGGCAGTATGTCATTGCGGTGTTGGATATGAATGAGCGAGCTCGTACTAGCAAGACAATCACCTTGGCGGCCGGCAATTGGGAAGCGCCTTCCTGGGCGCCGGATGGCCGTCATATCGTCTGCGTTCGCAGCAGCGGTAAAAGCCAGGACTTGTATATTGTCGATAGCTGGCTGAATAGCTTCCAAGCAATATCACAAGGCGCTAATCTCGCCTTACCAGCTTGGGCACCGGCCCACTGAGCGTCCTAACCTTCCTCTGCTAGGACAGAGCAACTGCGCGCTTAACTGTTTTGGAGAGAGGATTTTGGTTGTCTTTAGCTAATATTTTATTTAGACCCTCGAAGAGTTCATAGCAGCAGGAGGATGGAGCGATGTCAGAAGATGCATACTCTGGTGGTACAGTCCGGGTGGCGATTATTGGTGCTGGTGGAATCTGCAATGGTGTGCATCTGCCGTCATTGCGCGAAATGCCCGACGTGGAAGTAGTCGCTGTCTGCGACCTGATTGCCGCCAAAGCAGCCGAAACCGCCAAAAAATGGGGCATCCCGAAAAGTTATACTCTGATCCGGGAGATGTTCGCCCACGAAAAAATTGACGCCGTATTTTGTCTAGTTGAGCCCGGCAGTATGTTCCACGTGGCGATGTTATCGCTGCAGCACGGCTATCCCACTTTTTGTGAAAAACCGCCCTGCATCACCTCCTATCAGGCTGACGCGCTGGCCCGTCTTTCGGATAGCGTGGGCAAGCCAGTGATGGTCGGCTTTAATCGGCGTTTTATCCCGGTCGTCAGAGAAGCCAAGCGGTATATGGATGAAGCGCAGCGCGTTACTCAAGTCGAGGGCTGTTTTTATAAATTCGGCTCCGGCGACCGTTTTGATTTGGGTGGGTTGTCAGCCTTCACCTCGGATACTATCCACGCGGTCGATTTGCTGCGCTATCTCTCCGGTGCTAATACTGCTCGCAAGACTGCGCTGTTGGCCCAGTCGGTGGATTGCCCGATGGAAAATCAGTGGAATGGCATTATGGAATTCGACAATGGCGTCCAAGGTGTGATCAAGGCCAATTATATGTCTGGCGGGCGGGTGCATCAATTCCAAGTTCACGGCATTGGTATGGCTGCGTTCATCAATCTCGGCTTTGGCGAAGGAGCTGCCGAGGCGCATATCCTGACTCATACTGGGGCAGTTAGCTATTCCTTGGCTGCTACTGGCAAGGCCAAGGAGACGGTGACTTATCTGGATGGCAAAAAACTGGCCGGCAGTACAGATTTCTATAAGTATTATGGCTATTATTACGAAGACCGGCATTTCATCGATTGCCTGAAATCTGGCCAGACGCCGGAATGCAGCATCCAGGATGCCAGGGAGAGCCTGCGCTTAGTCGAACAGTTGTTGGCCAACAGATTGTAAGGAGCTGCTCTGCCGTCAGGAAAGAGGAATAACCCGCGAATATACAACGCCCGTAATGACGAAAAAATTCGACCTTGATTTTCTAGCCCAATTGGTGCGTTGCCGACCAGTGTCGACTGATCTGAGCGCCGTGAATAAGGTGGTCGGCAAAATGCGTGCCCGGCTGGAAGAATGCGGGCTATATTGCCTCACTGAAGATTTTTCTGGCCGCCAAGCTTTGTATGCCTCAACTTCGCCAGGGAAGACCTGCGAAATACTCCTCAATTCGCATCTTGACGTGGTACCCGCCAATACCGAAGAACAATATCAGACCTATATTGAGGGCGAGTATATTTATGGACGAGGCGTAGCTGACTGCCTGGGAAATTCGATTTGTGTGGCCCGGTTCTTGGCCGAAAACCGGGCTCAGCCCGGCTTGGCCGCGATTTTTAGCAGCGATGAGGAGGCCGGTGGTCAGACAACTGCTGGGATGATCGAGCGCGGCTATGGCGCACGGCGAATGGTGTTAATTCTAGACGGTGGTTACGGACAGCTGATCTCGGCCCAAAAAGGCGTCCTGGTGCTGTCTTTGACGGCAACCGGTAGAGGTGGCCACTCCGCTCTGGTCTGGAAACTTGATAACCCCATCGACCGCCTGGTCCGCGGATATCTTAATTTGCGCGAAGCTTGGAACAATCCCGATTCACTGGAGGATTGGCGTAACTCTATGATGCCGTGTATCATTTCTGGCGGCACATACCCTAATCAAGTGCCGGATACGGCGGAAATTACCTTGAATATCCGTTACATCAAGCCAACTGACTATGAACAGATACTGGCTTTCGTCGAAGAAAAAACAGGGTTTAAACCAGCAGTGATTAATAATGCCTACCCTGCCGCTAGCGACGAAAATAATCGCGAAATGAGCTTGCTCTTGCAGAAGTTTCAAAAACATTTCCCAGGCCGACAGGACGGCTATCTGAAAATGTGCGGCGCAACTGATGCCCGCCACCTGCAGGCTTTGGGAATACCAATGGCGATTATGGGACTCGAGGGCGGCGGAGCACACGCAGCACAAGAATATCTGAAAATTGCGGCAATTGAAAAATTTACCCTGTCCCTGAAAGAATTCTACCAGAAATTGCTGGCGACGAATAACTAATAGCGATAATTCTTGGACAAGTGAGATTTTCACTAATAAAAAGTAGATGACTAAATAAGTGGCAAAAATTACCGCCAAGGGGTATCTTTTTTCCCTTTCTGACTTGTAACCCTAAAAAAGATTGTTATATTTATACATCAGTTATATGCTTTGGTCCATTATAGATGAATATTGAAAGTTTAAGGAGATTTCAAATGGCAGTAATGAGTAGAAATTTTGCTCAGACTGATTTGAGTGACCGAGTTAAGGCTGCTGATCAAGTCAAGCGTTGGGCTTTGGAGTTTGGCGCGGATGCGGTAGGTATTGGCAATATCGAGCGTTGGGAAGGTTCGCCGTTGCAGATGGACCCGCGGCAGATTATGCCGGAATGCAAATCGATTATTGGGATGGTTTTTCGAGTTGAGCGTGGCAGTCTTCGTGGTATTGAAGAGGGCACGTATTTCAGTAATTATTCGGCGATGGGCTATGGTGCCTTGACGTATTTGTATATTCCAATGACGGTTATAAACTTAAGCAAAGCTATTGAAGACCAAGGTTACGAATCGATTCCGATGGGTCATCAGAGTGATTGGCGGGCGATCAACAATGGCGGCGAATTACGTCCGAACTACAGCCGTCCTGTTCGCCCCGGTCAGGCTGCGCCTGATATTATGGTCCACCTGCGGATTGCCGGTTTCCTGTGTGGCTTGGGTGAGATAGGTTTCAGCAAGATGTTTTTGAGCCCGCAGTTTGGTCCGCGCAATCGCCTGGGAATTGTCTTGACCGATCTGGATTTAGAGCCGGATCCGATTTACTCTGGTCCTAAATTATGCAACCAGTGTATGGCCTGCGTCAATGCTTGTCCCGGTCATTGTATTCCTGCCGACAAGACTGTCAAGGTTAATTTGGCTGGTCACGAAGTGGAATGGTCAGATCTTGATATAGATAATTGCAGTCGCATTTTTGTCGGCACCAAGGAAAGCGGTAAGGCAAAGGAAGAGCCATACGCTGCAGGG